>JAFDHF010000003.1 GCA_019308905.1 Deltaproteobacteria bacterium | reverse complement strand
GGTAGAGCGAAAGTCGTGCCACGTGGTGGGGATTTCCTGGTTTACCAATGATAACGGGGGCTTATCTTGAGGGATAGGGGGTTGACGGATCCACCTGGTGGGTTGAAACGGACCGGTTCCCTGCGGTATAGGAAAGTAAAGACCGAATTGTCCAAAAAAACCACCTTTTGTCAAACCGTTAGATCTGCTTCAAAAGAGACCAGGAGGATGGATCAAAGCGGACCACCCCCTCGGTTCCCGGGGTCTGTGGCGAGCTCCTTTTCCACAGTCCAGAGAGAACCGGTAAGGTTCGAGAGGACGCAAAAGACTCTCATTTCTCGGCACATCAAGGACAACCTGCGATTTCCTCTATGCCCTCTCCTTGCCCTTTTCGAGAGTTTCATAAAGAGCCTCTCGAATCTCGGGCTGCAGTGCTTTTGGCACATGTTCTCGAAAAACTCTCTCAGCCTCCATGTGGGCTTTCTCTGCCAATGTCTTGCCCCCTTCTTCCATCCAGGCCTCATAGGGATAGCGGTCCAGGATTCTTGGAAACCAAAACTCCCTTCGAAAATGACGTGCTGTATGGTCCTCGGCCAGATAGTTGCCTTCCGGCCCAACACGGTCCATCAAATCCAAACAGAAGTGTTCAGGACTCAGATCGATTCCCCGCATGATTCTTCTTGCCATGCTGACAACTTCGCTGCAAACAACAAGGGACTCGAGGCAAGAGGTCAGGCCAGACTCGAGATAACCCATATCGTGAATCAGGTTGTTTCCCACAAGATTTTCGGCAAGAATCGACATCCCGATCTCTATACCAGCCTGTTGGTCGAACACCTTGGAATCGGTCACACCCGCCTTGCCAAAAGTGGGGATTCCGTAGAACATTGCCATCTCTTTACTGGTCGCTGCACTCACGCACCACTCTGGCCCGAAATAGGGCATCAAAGAGGTCCTCATGTCGAAGAAGATCACCGGTGCCTGCACGATGAGCGGGGCACCCTTTGCTTTCAGCTGATGGATGACTACACCGCTCAACATCCTGGCATTGGCCTGAACAACACTGCCTGCAAGGGTTGCCGGGGCGGTCGTTCCACCCATACTTATACAATGGTATTCCACCGGGATCCCTTTTTCTGCACAGAAGAGGAGTTTCTCGAGAGATTCCCTGGGATGTACAAAAGGCGCGATGGGTTCGGCATAATGGATAATAAAAGGGTTTCTCCTTAGCCTCTCTTCGCCCCCCGCTACGGCGGCAGCCATCTGGTAGATGTCTCTCAATCCATCGAGACTCCACGCGGTGAACATGATAGGTTTCGTTGAGTTCGAAACCATGGCCGCAAAATGATATCTGTCCGAAAGCTCTGCTGGCACATCACTGGCCAGTCCCATGCTCATGACAAAATCAACCTCGCTCAGGCCGTCGGCCAACAGTGCAGCCCTCTCGACATCCGCCAGTACGGCCTTCCTGCGTCTCCCCGTCTCGAAGTCAATGACATTGGGCGTATCTGAGCCCGTACCGAAATAGGATTTGCGGCCTTCCAGCAGCATGGAGAGTTTAGCGTCACGGTCGTATATCGATATTCTCGGCGGCACGCTTCGAAGAGCCTCCTCGACTACTGCTGGTGGAATATGGACCCTCTTGTTTTCCCTGATTTCACAACCCGCCTCTCTCAACAGCCGTAAAGACTCCTCATCATGCACCACGATACCCGTCCGCTCAAGCACATTCAAACTCGCCAGATGGATCTCCCGCTTCTGCTCCTCATCGAGGAGGCTGAGCTTCGGTTGACAACGAACAAGAAAATCGTTCCTCATGATTGCTATCTCCCCGAACAGAAACTCTCCCCCTTGAGGCCCAGATCCGCCCCAGCCTCAGCTCTCCTCTGTTGGCGGGCCAATCTCACTCCCATCCTGCGGGCCATCAGTCTCTCAGCCAAAAGGGGAAAGGTGATGGTCACGGCAACGATGATTGTCCCCAAAACATTGACCTTAGGGGTCACTTCAAACCGCAACATGGAAAATACCTTGATCGGAATCGTCTCGGTCGACGGCGTAACCCAGCATTGAGTGGCCACGAATTCATCGATCGAGATGGTAAATGCGAAGAGCATCCCGGCAACAACTGAGGGCAGGATATTCGGTAAGGTTACGTAGAAAAACGTTTCAAGCTCATTGGCGCCGAGGCTCATGGAGGCCTCCTCCATGGATCGATCGAAACCATAGAGCTGGGTCTGAACAACGAGAAAGACATATGGAAACGTCAGAAGAGTGTGGCCGATCACCAGTACGGTGAAGGACTTGTATACATGGACCGCTGTGATGAAACTGAGCAAGGCGATCCCGGTGATAATGCCTGAGAGTATCATTGGGGAGAGGATGATTGCTCCGAATAGTTGCTTGCCCCTGAACCTGGATCTCACGAAACCGACAGCTGCCAGGGTGCCGATGGCACCCGCAAGAACCGAGGAGAACACGCCGAGAAGAATGCTGTTAACCAAAGAGTCAATCAACGGCCTGTCATGCCAGAACTCCCTGTACCACTTCAATGTATAGCCGGGCATGGGGAAGGAGACAACGCTGTGGGGATGAAAGGACATCAAAATGACGATAAACACCGGGACGAAAAGAAACACATAAATCGACACGGTTATGACTAAGAGAGCATCCATCCTGTGTTTCTTGGTATGGGACATGGTCTTGTCTATCGCCTGGACCCGGGCACGGGCCGCCTACCTCTGGGTTCCCATCCAGATCTTATCCAACCCTATGGCCTTGTTGAAGACAAAGACAATAAACACGATCATAATCAAGTAGATAATCGCTGCTGCGGAGCCGAAGGGCCAGTCGAAAAGCATCAAGAAATTCTGCTGAATCAACATGGCTATCATCATATCTCCGGGCCCTCCCAACATGGCCGGCGTCAAGAAAGCCCCCACGGATATGATGAAAACGAGAAGACATCCTGCACTCACTCCCGGAAGACTCAGCGGGAAGGTGATCTCAAGAAAGGTCCGTCTCTCTCCTGCCCCCAGGCTCTTGGAAGCATCCAGCAGGCTCTGATCCATCCGGTCAATGGAGGCAAAGATCGGAAGTATCATAAATGGCAGCATGATGTGGACCAGACCCAGTATGACGGAAAACTCGTTATACAGGAGTTGGATGGGCTGCTCGATCAATCTCCATTTCATCAAGTAGTAGTTTATGGGGCCGCGCCTACCCAAGATGAGAATCCATGAGTAGGTTCTTATGATAATCGAAGTCCAGAAGGGTATGATCAAAAGGATAATCAGAAAAATACGCCGCGCCGTCTTCAAGCGGGCAAGGTAGTAAGCGGGGAGGTAGCCGAGGACGAGACAGACAAGGGTCACCTCAAACCCAATGGCTAGGGACTTGAAAACGGTTCTCGTGTATATGGGAGTCGTCCAAAAGTGCCTGTAATTCTGCAAGCCGAAGGAGGCGATGATAGTGCCTCCCTCACCTCGCATGGAGAAACTATAAAACAAAATGATCATTAAGGGGACAAAGAGGAAAAGGAGAACCCAGATTGCCGAGGGAAGAACAGGCAAGAAACTCCTGAGCCTCTTCCTCTTCCGAAGATAGAGAAGCAGGTGGAGAACTACTCTCGACCTCAGAACGTTCATTTTCGGAATCACCCTAAGGGAAGCGTAATACATTCCTGAGGTGGGATCCTGATCCAGACCCGCGAGTCTTCCTGGATTTTCATGTTCTGAGCATCGTGCCTTGGTTTTTCCACTACCAAGCGTGTTCTTTCATCCAGGCGGACGTAGTAAAGGGTGCTACTGCCGTGATAGGAGATACTCTCCACCCTTCCTGCAAACACATTCTCACGCTCTGGGAAAGGCTCCAGTGAAAGCTCCACAGTCTCCACGCGGACGAAAAGCCGGACACGCCTCTTTTCCTGCAACCCCTCTGTCAACTTGGCAACAATCCTAAGCCCACTTTCGGTACGGATCTCTGATTCTCTGTCCCGGGTTGAGGCGATCTCCCCATCCAAATGATTCGATTGCCCCATGAAGTCGGCAACAAAGGGACTGGCGGGGATTTCGTAAACATCGCGGGGAGTCCCCATCTGTACAATCGACCCTTGCTCCATGATAGCGACACGATCTGACATGGAGAGGGCTTCCACCTGGTCGTGTGTCACATAGAGGGTAGTAATACCCACACTCTGTTGGATTCTCTTAGTTTCTACCCGCATCTCTTCTCGGAGTTTCGCATCGAGATTGCTCAAGGGTTCATCCAGAAGAAGAACGTCCGGCCGTATGACCAGTGCCCTCGCAAGAGCGACACGCTGCTGCTGCCCGCCGCTCAGTTGATGCGGCTTCCTATCTTCGAAGCCCGAGAGTTTGACCATCTCGAGGATTTCTCCCACCCGTCTCCTGATCTCCCTCTTTTCAATATTTCGCATCCGAAGCCCGTAGGCTATGTTACCGAAAACAGTCTTGTGAGGGAACAGGGCGTAGTTTTGGAAAACCATCCCGATGTTCCTCTGGTAGGGCGGCACATCATCGACACATCTTCCCTTTATGAAGACAGAACCTTTGGAGGGCTCCTCAAATCCTGCAATGATTCTCAACGTGGTCGTCTTGCCACACCCGCTCGGACCCAACAGCGAGAGAAACTCTCCCTTCTCGACTCCGAGGGAAATATCATTGACAGCCGTGAAGTCCCCAAATCTCTTTGTTATCCGTCGCAATTCGACGTCAATCATAGTTGGGCCCGGAAAGGGAGACGGTGCCTCGAGTTCCTCCATCGGAAACCGACGTAGGCACCGTTTCCCCGGTAAGCATCATCCAGCTGCCTTCATCAGATTGAAGCGCTCGGTCCACTCCTTCTCGTGTTTGTCCTTATACGCGTTGTCGGTGATGACACACTTTTCTACAGCCTCCGGATTGAACTCGGGGTTGGACCGGATCGGCTCACTCACCTTGTAGTATTTTGGGTCGAGGCAGGGGACATAGTGAATCTTTTCTGCTATTTTCGGATAGGACTCTGGGCCGGTGATAAAGTTGATAAACAGTTCCGTTGTCAGCTTCTTCTTCGTCCCTCTTGCCGCGCAGACCGTGCCCACATTGATGAACGCTCCTTCCTTGGGGATCTTGAACCAGACAGGCACACCTTGATCTTTAAGGGCCAGCGTCCGACCACTCCAGAACTCTCCCAAGACAACATCTCTATTCGTCAAAAGCTGCTGCATCTCCATCCCGGACTTGTAATACTTCAGCACGGACCTGTTGAGTTCGCTCATAGCCTTGAAGACCGCATCAATATCGGAGATATCGTTCGGGTTCTGCCCCAAGTAGAGTGCAGTATTGGCAATCCGGCACCACGCCCAATCCCAAAGGGATATCCTCTTGCTGTATTTCTTATCCCACAGGATCTCCCACGATTCAGGCGTCCCTGCAATCGCGTCCGTATTGTAAACCAGCGCAGTCGAGTAATATTCGTTCGCCATGGAGTAGATTTCAGGACCAGGGTCATACGGGGGATGCTGGAATTTTTTCATCTGATACTTGTAATTCGTCAGGTTGTTCTCATCAAGGGGTTCGATAAGGCCCTGTTTGATTCCCTTATATACCCCCGTGTCGTCCAAGTACACGGCATCGTATTCCCCAGGAGGACTGGCTTTGATTTTTGCAAGCATCTCGTCGGTCGTGGCAAAACTCCCTTCAATGATCTTGACACCGTACTTCTCTTCAAAGAGCCTGTATCCGATTCGGCAGGCATCCTGGTATGCCCCTCCCCAGTTGTCCACTCTCAGGGTTTTTGCCAACTTCTGACCCTTGGTCCCTAATATGAAAGGGCCCACAGAAACACTGGCGCCTATGGCGGCCGTGGTTTTGAGGAACTCTCTCCTCGTCATCTTCTGTTTCCCTTTCGAATACCTCCTCGTTCTTTTCATGTTCCTCCCTCCTTTCCAGAGCACTCACACGCGGAATTCATTCACCTCACACCGAAACCTCATCCATCCATTGGGATCACCACCTCTCTTCCAATGACGGCCTCATTGGACA
The DNA here is from genome assembly GCA_019308905.1 of Deltaproteobacteria bacterium. Lineage (NCBI taxonomy): Bacteria > Pseudomonadati > Myxococcota > Myxococcia > Deltaproteobacteria bacterium. Next base: position 150,318 of record JAFDHF010000003.1, on the reverse strand, counting down.
AACTCTCACAAGCGCCTCAAAACGATGGTGGAGTGATAACCCACAGGGTCTTGGACAATCTGTTGCCTGGGTTTCGCATCTTGTGACGAAGACGACTGGGAAAACAGATACTATCGCCCTCCTCCAACAAGTAGACCCTGTCTTCCACAGTCACCTCGTATCTCCCCTCCAAGATCAGGCCAAACTCCTCTCCCTCGTGGCAGTACCACTCATCGTTTCCTTCCGGCTCCGGTTTCTCCACTGTGAGGAGAACCTCCAGCCTGCCTTGAAGATCCGGAGTCAGCAGTGAAGCTGTCCTGAGTGACCCTGGATAGACCAAGGTCTTTCTCTTGTCTGCTCTGACCACCCTCACTTCCTCAACTTCTCCGGAGCTCCGGTTTTCTTTTCCCCCCGTGGTCAGAAGAGCCATGAGGGGCACACCCAGACCGTCGGTGACTCTCTTGATCGCTCCGATCGAGGGGTTTGCCCTTCCTCTTTCAACTTGACTCAGGTAGTATTCAGACAGGCCCGTTCTCCTGGACATCTCGCGCAAGGAGATTCCCTTCTCTCGCCTGAGTTGTTTGATCTTCCGTAGAATCTCAAACTCTTCTGTCTGCTTACCGACTCGTCGAGGCATTATCCCTACTATAGTTTGCCATTTTGCTACTATAGTTGCATACACGGGAACAACTGTCAAGAGGAATTTTTGTGGGCTTTTCCGCTCATGTTCACCTATCGAGGTGCTTGACTCTCCCGCAATCTCGCCTAGGGCGACCGGCGCGCTCCAAAAGTGAGGAAAGTCCGGGGGGCACCCAACAGGTTTCCCCAGAACCGAGGTCTACGACCAGCACCGTGCCCTTTCACTCGAAAAGGGTTAAAATGGGTACTAAGATGCGTGAGGTCCTGGAACGGCGTTACACGAAGAGGGGTGAGATCCAGCTCCAGCGGCGAGACGGGGGCATCTACGAGATTATCTACAACGGCACCTTCCTCATGGCCTCTTACAATAACCGTTCGGAGAAGGTCCTCGCCAGGTCTGCTCTTGAGCGCCTCCGGCCCAAGACAGATGGATACCAGATCCTCGTAGGGGGGCTGGGAATGGGCTTCACCCTCCAGGAGGCACTCTCTTCTCCACGGGTTTCACGGGTCTCTGTCACCGAGATCGAGGAAGCCGTCATCCATTGGAACCAGCAGTACTTTCAAGACCTCAACGGCAAGGTTCTCGAAGATCCACGGACGGTCTTGATTCATTCCGATCTTTTCGACTTCCTCAACGAGACCGAGGAGAGATTCGACGCCGTCCTCATCGACGTTGACAACGGGCCGGGCTGGCTTGTCCTTGAAAAGAACAGGAGGCTCTACACGGAGCAGGGCCTCCGGAGGATCAGAGACGTCCTCACGCCCAACGGGGTCGTCTCCACTTGGGTGGAAAAGGAAGACAGGGAATACTGGAGAAGACTCAACTCCGTCTTCCATCAGGCCGAGAAGATCAAGGTCAGGGAGAGTTCCCCGGCCAAGGGGGAGAGCCTCATCTACGTCGCAATCGCCAGTGGATAGAGCCGGTCCACTCCCCGTTGAACCCCTTTGATCCTCCTCGGTTTGAGGCAGAAGAGAGGTTGGCCCGTGGCACCTGTCCTTCCCCGGAAAGATCCAGGCCCTTACACGGGAGCCTACCCGCGATGGCAGGCTACAAAATGATCACGGCTGATCTCACGCAACCTCGGCTCTTCGCGGGCGCAGACCTCCATCCTGCTTCCGCACCGCGGATGGAATCGGCACCCCGGGGGAGGAGCTATGGGGGTTGGGACATCTCCGTGGAGCATGATTCTGCGGGGCTTGACCCGGGGATTTGCAACTGGCACCGCAGAAAGAAGAGCCTGCGTGTAAGGATGTCTGGGCGAAGCATAGAGGTCGCGTTTCTCCGCCAATTCTACGATCTTTCCCAGATACATGACGGCAACCCGGGTGCTGATGTGTTCCACCACGCTCAGGTCGTGGGCTATGAAAAGATAGGAAAGATTCATGCTCTGTTGGAGGTCCATGAGCATATTGATGATCTGGGCCTGGATCGAGACATCCAATGCAGAAAGGGGTTCATCGCAAACGAGGAGTTTCGGCTCCAGAACCAGAGCCCTGGCAATACCGATTCTCTGGCGTTGACCCCCGCTGAACTCGTGGGGATAGCGCTTCAGGTGTTCTCTCCGGAGGCCCACCTTTCTGAGGATCGCCGCCACCCTCTCTTCTCTCTCATTCTTATCCCGGATACCGTGAATGGTCAGCGCGTCTCCTACGATCTCCTCGACCGTCATCCTGGGGTTCAGTGACGAAAACGGGTCCTGAAAGATGATCTGGAAATTGCGTCTCATACCTTTCAAGGCTTCTTTATCCAGACCCAGGACGCTGGTGCCCTCAAAAAGCACTTCACCGGCTGTAGGCTCGGTAAGCCTGAGGATGGCCCGGCCGAGGGTCGACTTTCCGCATCCGCTCTCCCCGACCAGTCCGAGGGTCTCTCCCCTGTGAATGACGAGATCCACACCGTCTACGGCAAATACGTATCCGGAAACCCTGGAGAGCAGGCCTGACCGAATGGGGAAATACTTCTTGAGCCCTCTGACTTCCAGGAGTGCCGTATTCAAGGGACCATTCCTCTCTACGGGGCTACCGGGGGTAAAAGCAGCGGACCCGGTGGCCCTGGTCGACCTCCCTGATCTCGGGTTTCTCCTCCTTGCAACGATCCTCTCGTCTTTCGCACCTCGGATAGAAATTACAGCCGGCCGGGAGTCTGTAGAGGCTCGGGACAACACCCTTGATCTCATAGAGCCGCCTTTCGACTGAACTCCCCCCCCTATCGATCACCGGGACCGCCTTGAGGAGCCCCCGCGTGTACGGATGGAGGGGGTTTTCGAATATCGCATATACATCCCCCTCTTCCACGACCTGACCCGCATACATGACCAGAATCCGTTCCACCGTGTTCGCCACGATGCCGAGATCGTGGGTGATGAGAATGATGGCCATGGAAAACTTCTCCCTGAGCTCCATCATGAGCTCCAGAATCTGGGCCTGGATCGTCACATCCACGGCCGTTGTGGGCTCGTCTGCAATAACCAACCGGGGATTGCAGCACAGGGCCATGGCGATCATGACCCTCTGGCGCATGCCTCCACTGAGCTCGTAGGGGTATTCATGGATCCTCTTCTCGGGTGAGGGAATGTTCACCAGCCGCAGCATCTCGATGGATCTCTCCCTTGCCTCTCTGCTTCCCAGCCCGAGGTGGAACCTGAACATCTCGGCGAGTTGAAACCCCACCGTAAAGACCGGGTTGAGGGAGGTCATGGGTTCTTGAAAGATCATTGAGAGCCGATGCCCCCTGATCTTCTGCATTCGGTTCTCCGGGCACTCGAGCAGGTCCTCTCCCTGGAACAGGACCCGGCCTCCTACGATCCTGCCCGGTGGATCAGGAATCAGCCTCAGGATCGAAAGGGCAGTGACGGACTTACCACATCCTGATTCACCGACGATCCCCAGGGCTTCCCCGTCTCCGACATGGAAGCTGACCCCGTCCACCGCCCTGGCCGTGCCTTGGGAGGTGAAAAAGTAGGTCCTCAGATTCTCCACGTTGAGGAGCGAATCTTCTCCCGGCCTGACCGAATCACTCATCGATTCCCCTGTAAACCGCCTTGCTTGCTATTATTCGTTGGCCAGGTGAAGCAGAGCCGAAAGGAGCAGTTGGGCTCCCTTCTCGATATCTTCCCACCTGGAGTCCTCTTCGGGGCAGTGACTCTTCCCTCCAAGACTCGGGACAAAGATCATTCCTGCGTCTGTCTTCAGGGAGAGAACCTGTGCGTCGTGACCGGCACCGCTGTCCATGAGCCGGTAAGGGTACCCAAGGGCGTCGGCCTCGTCTCTCAGGATGCGCTGGACGCGCCGGCTTAGCCGGACCGGCGGGTCCCAGGAGACCCTTTCTGCCGTGAACCCCAGGTTTCTCTCCCGGGCGATGCGGCCTCCGATTTCCAGAATCTCCTCCTCCATCTCTTTCAGCCGTTCCTGGGAAGACTCCCTGAATTCCAGAGCCAACCGTGCCACGCGAGGCACGATATTGAAGGCACCGGGAGAGAGCAGAACGTTGCCCACGGTGACGACACCTCTCGAGCCGGAACGGATGCGCTCATGCACGGCCAGGGAGAACTCAGCCGCTCCCAAGAAAGCATCCTTCCTCATCGAAAGAGGTGTGGTTCCGGCATGGTCAGCCTCTCCGGTAAAAGTGACCCAGTACGACGCGATTCCGACGATGGACCGGACAATTCCCAGCGGCACCTGACAGGACTCGAGTTGCGGCCCCTGCTCGATATGAAGTTCCAGGTAGGCGAGGATCTCGCCCGGCTCTCTCCGAGCCAGGCCGACCCTTGTGACGTCGAGACCGCACTTTCTCATGGCATCCACCAGACAGTGGCCCTCTCCATTCTCGGCTCGACTCAGCTCGTCCGGGCTCAGTCGTCCTGTGAGGGCCCGGCTTCCCAAGAAACTGCAATACGCTCCTTCCTCGTCGGAGAAGGCCACCACCTCCAGAGGACGACGGATGGGAAGGTTCTTCTCGCGGATAGTCTGCATGCACTCCAGAGCGGCAAGTACGCCCAGGGCGCCATCGAATCTTCCCCCCTGCGGCACGGTGTCTATGTGAGACCCGGCCAGGACCGCCGGCCCATCGGGCCCCAGTCTGCCGAAGACATTTCCCGCCTCGTCGATTCCCGGCCGAAGCCCTGAGTCACGGATAAGATCGACCAGCCATGCCCTGGCCTGGCGATCCGCCTCACCAAAAGACTGCCTCGTGATACCGCCCTCTTCCTGTCGGCCGAAACGCGAGAGTTCCGTAAGGTTCCGTTTCAGTCTTTCCAAGTTGATTCCCGGTTTGCCGGGTTTCATCGCAGATTCCTCAGGCCCTTCAAATCGATCTTCCTCTCGAGAAATCTCCCGTCCCCCTCTTTGCCAAGGAACCGGCCATCCTCAACGATGACCTTCCCCCTGGACATGGTCACTACCGGGTAGCCCCTCACTTTCATACCCTCCAGACAGCAGAAGTCCGCCACCATATGGAGGGTATCTTTCCCCAAAACGACCTCCTTTGTCGGATCCAGGATCACCAGATCGGCGTCGCTTCCGACCTGTATGACCCCCTTTTGGGGGAAGAGCCCGAAAAGACGCGACGGATTGGTGCTTGTAATCTCGACCAGTCGCTCCAGGGTGATCCGCCCTTTCCGAAAGCCCTCGGAAAAAAGCACAGGCAGCCTCAGTTCCACACCCGGCATGCCATTGGGCACCCGGTCAAAGGAGTCCTTTCCCATGAGCTTTGCTTCATTGCTGAACGAAATGTCGTCGGAACTCACCACCGAGAGAGAGCCGTCTGCCAGTCCCTCCCACAGGGCCGTCATGTCCTGCTTCTTCCGGAGCGGGGGACTGATGATATAGTGAATCCCATCGGCCCGGTCGTATACTTCGTCTGTCAGGCAAAGGTAGTGGGTGCAGGTTTCCGCGAAGGCTGGAAACCCCTCTGCCTTGTTTCTCCCGATGATCCCCACGCCTTCACGGGTCGAGAGATGAACGATATAGAACGGCGCTTCTGCAAATCTGGCAAGGAGCGCCACCCGTTGGATCGCCTCCTCCTCGACGACATTGGGCCTACTCAGGGCATGATAGGGAGCGCTGGTCTTCCCGTGGTCAAGATAGACCCGCTGGCGATATTCTGTGACAAAGGCGTTCTCCGCATGCACTATCACCAGCCCCCCATGGCGCCGGGTTTCCTGCAAGAGAGCGAGGAGAGCACCATCGTCCAGCATCAATCCCTCGTCTCGATAGATTGTATAGACCTTGAAGGAGGGAACACCGGACTTGATGACATTCTCCACCTCCGAAAGGGTCGCCCGGGTCGGGTCTGTCACCCCAACGTGGAGCCCGTAGTCGATTACCACATGTCCGTCTGCCTGTTCTCTTCTTCGCTCTATCGCCTCTGCGAGGGACTTGCCCTTTTCCTGATGGGCAAAATCGATAACCGTGGTCACTCCCCCAAAGGCCGCGGCTCGTGTGCCGGTGAAGAAATCCTGGAGGCTCACCGTTCCCATGAAGGGCTCCAGAAAATGAACATGCACGTCGATGAGCCCGGGCAAGACGATCATACCGGTCGCATCGATCGTCCTGTCCGCCCGGCCGAAACCTTTGGCCTTGCCGATAGCCGCTATCTTCTCATTCTCAACAAGAAGGTCCGCCTTGAACGTCCCTGTCCCGCAAACAACTCGTCCTCCTGAAATGATCACCCTTGCCATGATTCAACTCCCCTTTCAATCTGATCAGCCCTCACCTGCAGCGCCGAAAAACAGGCTTCCAATGACGTGGTCCGCCACCCGCGCGGACCAGCCAGATCGGACCTGTCCTCCGAGCCTGGGGAAGTCGTGATGGTGCCCGGCCTATCTCTTCAGATTAGCGAAGGCCCGATCGAAGATGTCGAGCGCCTGGGCAACCTGTTCCTTGGTAATAACCAGGGGAGGTGCCACGCGTATTGTGGCACCGGCATTCATCGTCCAGCCCACCGTGGCCCCCAGTTCCTTGACCTTGGTCACAAATGCCCCGGTATCATCATCCCTGATGAGCTCCATGGCCGTCAGCAGTCCACGGCCCCGGATCTCCTTGATCAGATCCGGGTATTTCCGCCGCAACTCCTCCATCCCGCGGACAAGCTCGCCCCCCCGTTCCCTGGCGTTCTCCAACAGATTCTCTTCCTCTATGACCTTGATGGTCGCAACGGCGGCAGCACAGCAGACCGGATTGCCTCCAAAGGTGGAACAGTGGGCCATGGGCGGGTCCCTGAAGGTGTCCATCAACTCACGGGAAGAAATGAACCCTCCCAGGGGCATGCCCGAGGCTATCCCCTTGGCCACGGTCATGACGTCACCGGCCACTCCGTAATGTTCGGAGGCAAACCATTGGCCGGTCCGCCCGAACCCCGTCTGTACCTCGTCCACAATCAACAGTGCCCCGAACTCATGTGCCAGGTCGCGCAAAGCGGGCAGGAAGTCATCCCTACACGGGCGGATGCCACCCTCGCCCTGGATCGGTTCGACAAGGATCGCGGCTACGTCGTCGTTCATGACCCCCCGTGTGGTCTCGATGTCGTTGAAGGGCACTTCAATCGTCCAGGGGTACAGCGGCTCAAAAGGATCCTTATACAGTCGCTTTGAGCTCACCGACAGTGTCATGTAGGTCCGCCCGTGAAAGGCACGATTGAAATAGATCAATCTCTTGCGGCCCGTGGCCTTGACAGCGAGCTTGATGGCCCCCTCGATAGCCTCCGCGCCGCTGTTGCACAAAAAGACCGTCTCGAGTCGGCCGCCCTTGGGGGCACGCTCCACGATCATCTGACAGAGCTCGGCTTGAACACCGTAGGCGTAATTGCCGAAGCAGTTGGCATGGATGACTTGCCGTGCCTGATCGCAGATGGCTTCAACCACCTTCGGATGTGAATGCCCGGTGGAGGCCACAGCCACTCCACTCATCAGATCGAGATACTCCCTGCCGTCGGCGGTCTTGAGAATGCACCCCTTGCCTTCCAGCGCCACCACGGGCTTGGGGTGGGGAAAGATCTGTGCCACGTACTTCGTATCAAGTTCCTTGATCTTCTCTGAACTCAGGTCCATCTTTCACCTCCCAGTAATGTTGAATTGATCGCCTTTGCCCCTTTGTTCCCAGTCTGCTGCTCGTTACAGCCGGCCACTCTCCCTGCCAGGCTCCTGTCTGCCGGCTGAAACTCAGCCCCCCTCTTTCCGGGCAGGCCCGAGCCCCTGACCCACCGAGACGATCGTGGCCGAACAATTCCTGAATGTCTTTGGCTCGGGATATTTGAACGCGGTGATCTTGCTGGTGGCGACGCCGTAGTCGACCAAGGCCTCGGCCATCTTCACCGCACACACCACACCGTCGAGAACAGGAACACCCAGGGCCCTGCCGATAGTTCTGTCGAGTCCGGCCATTCCGGCACACCCCAAGAGAATCACCTCGGCCCGATCCTGTTCCACCGCCCTTTTTGCCTCCTCGACCAGACGGTTGCGAACCTCTTCGGACTTGGCCTGTGTTTCCAGCACCGTCATCTCCAATGTCCTGATAGAGGCACAACGCTGTCTCAACCCATATCGATCCAGCAGATCCTCGAGTTGCGGCCGCGACCGGGCAAGAACGTCCAAAATGCTGAACCGGTACCCGAGCATACAAGCGGTCAGCATGGCGGCCTCGGCAATCCCTATGACAGGGGCGTCCAGAATCTCCCGGGCCGCAAACAGCCCCGGATCGCCGAAACAGGCGATGACGTAAGCATCGAATCTCCCGCCGTGCTCGGCCAGGAGTTCGACTGTCGCTTCGGCAGCAACCACCTCATCGAAGTAACCCTCGATGCTCACTGGTCCCCTATCAGGGTTCAGGGCGACGATTTCCGTGTCAGGCCGGGCATAGCGCCTTGCAGCCTCTCCGATGGACGCGGTCATCTCAGAGGTCGTGTTTGGATTTACGATCAGGATACGCATCTCCCTATCCCCTTCTCCTCCGGACCGCCGAGGCACCTCTTTTTGCCCGGGTGGAACACCGGGCCGCCCCTACCTTGCCAGAGGATCCCTCGCATCCGGCACATCTGGAAAACATGTTCTCCAGGGGCGGTTCCCCCTTGATTTGATCGATCAGCCGGAAAGCCCTCTCAACGGCTAGATCGTCTCCCATGAGCACAAGGGTCACAGACCCTGCCCCGCTGCCCACACCATCCATTGCCACAGGAAGGGCCCTCACCCCAAAGAGATTTCCGAAAGCCTCCACCTCCCTTATCACTCTTCCAGGAAGAGGCATCATCCCGCAGGACATGCCATGGACCATGTCTGGTCTGAACCTGGATATTCCCATATGAGGGATAATCTCTGTGAGAGGAACGGGAATGGTCTTGTTGAGGGTCATGGGCACGATGAGCTGGATCCCTTTTGCCAGAATGTGGGGCAGATAGTCTCCTGCCTCTCCCCCATCCGGAGACGCCACAAGGACTCCCACGTTTCCCTCGGGGTCTATCAGGTTCCCACTCTTGATAATGATATCGTCCTGATCCATCCTGTCTATGAAGGCCTTGAGATTCTCTTCCGGGAAGTCGAGCCAACGCTTCTCCCCCCTTTCGAGCAGCAAGAGCCTTTCCCGCCTGTCCGGAGGAACCACACAGGATCCCCCGGAATAGATGAAACCACAGCAGTATCCACTCAGACTGACCGCCCCGCGACCCAGTAGCTCTTCGATTACGTAACCCGCCGAGGTGCACAAAGAGAATCCGATGAGTCCTTCCTCTTTCGCCTTGCGTACAGGCTCCATGTGGGCAATGGATTTGGCGATCAGACGCTTCGATTCTTCGGGAGTCAACGTGACCATGGCCTGCATGAAAAAACCCTCTCTCACTCACGGCAACGGCGAAAGCCGCTCCTCTTACACGTTTAGGCGGGGGTCAAAGATGTCTCTGAGCCCGTCACCCAGCAGGTTGAATCCGGCCACCGCAAAAAAGATGGCGAGACCTGGAAATGTGGGATACCACCACTGCACGAGGATATAACTCCTCCCTATGGAGATCATGGAGCCCCACTCGGGCGTGGGGGGGACGGCTCCCACACCGATGAAAGAAAGGCTCGCCGTAGTCAATATGGCATAGCCGATGTCCAGTGTTCCCTGCACGATCAAAGGTGCGGTGCAGTTGGGGAGAATATACTTCCACAGAATCCGTGTGTTGCTGGCACCGAGCGCCCTCGCAGCCTCGACAAACTCCTTGTTCTTGAGCGAAAGGATCTGTCCCCTTATCAGTCTGGCATACCAGGGCCACCAAACCACGGAGATGGCGATCATCGCATTGATCAGACTCGGACCAAGGGCAGAGGCGATACACATGGCGAGAATCATGGCCGGGAATGCCAGAAACATGTCCGTCAAGCGCATGAGGACTTCGTCCACCCTCCCCCCCCAGTAGCCGGCTATCGAGCCGATGAGAACGCCCACGCTCGATGCAATGGCCAGGACGACCAGGGCGGCCGTCAGAGAGAGCCGTGCACCGTAGACCACGCGGCTGAAAATATCCCGTCCCATGTCATCGGTTCCAAAGAGATGACGGCTGCTCGGGGGGGCCAGGCGCTCCTCAGGAACGATGTGGTATGGATCATAACCCGCGATTACAGGAGCGAAAACCGCGGCAGCGAGTAAAATCACGATCATGACCAGGCCCACCAGGGCAAGGGGGTGCCTCGAAAGGCTCCGGTGGAGCGCATGGAAACCTCCGGCAGGGCTCAGGCCGGCCTCGGCTTCCCACTCATCGATCTGAGAATTCTGCTCCAGCAAGTCCATCGGCCCCCTAGTACTTGATCCGCGGGTCAAAGAGTGTGTAGAGAAGATCAACGACCAGATTGACCAACACATAGACCATGGAAACGAGCAGGGTCACACCCATGATTGCAGGGAAATCCATGTTGTTGATAGCCGTCACCCCGTACCTGCCGATGCCCGGCCAGTTGAAGATCGTTTCGGCCAGGAAGTCCCCTGCCAGGAGGAATCCTGTCTGGAGACCGACCACTGTAAGGATCGGGATGGCGGCGTTCTTGAGGGCGTGAATGTAGGTCACCCGAAACCTGTTAAGCCCCTTTGCCTGGGCTGTCCGAACATACTCCTGGCTCAGGCATTCCAGCATGCTCGTACGAGTCATTCTGGTGACCACGGCAAGAGTGCCAAAGGCCATGGTGGCTCCGGGCAGAACAAGGTGTCTCAGGGCATCCCAAAAGACCTCCATATCCCCTGCGATCAGACTGTCTATGAGATAAAGGCCCGTGAAGGCCTTGGGTGGAAGAGTGTAGACATCCAACCGCCCGCCGATGGGCAGGATCTCGAGTCTTCCATAGAAGACGAACTGGTTGACCAGCCCCAGCCAGAAAATCGGCATGGAAACTCCGAGGACCGCAAAGACGCGAAAGCAGTGGTCCGTGAGAAGCCCTCTCTTGCCGGCTGAGCGCACACCCAGGGGAATTCCGATAACAAGAGTGACGAACATGGCAAATCCAACCAGTTCGACGGTTGCCGGGAAGTAGTCCTTGAGATCCTCAATGACAGGCCTGCGGGAAATGATCGACACCCCCAGATCCCCTCTCACGAGATTCTTGACATATATCATGTACTGAACCGGGAGAGGCTTGTCCATTCCGTACTGCCTCCGGTAGATTTCGATCGTCTCCTTTGTGGCCCGCTGGCCCGCAATGATCCTGATCGGGTCGGCCGGTACGATGTGGCTTACCGTAAATGTAATCAGGGACATCCCGAAAATCACAAGTCCCAGATATGCCAGTCTTCTGAGAATCAAACGGTACATGGACACCTCAGGCAGACAATACCCCCGAACCGGAGCCCTCCCGCATCCATGTTCGGGGGTAGAGGGGTCACCCTATTCCTTCCACATGTCATAGAAGGTCATTGTATCCGTGTAGAGCCCGTTGTAGACAAATCCTCTCACGTTATCCCTCATGGGAAGCCGGTACTCCGTCTCATAGAGGCAGAGATACGGAACCTCATCATAGAGGATCTGTTGAATCCTGGTGGCACTGTCGTACCACTCCTTGTCGTCCAGGATCGACTCGAGTTTGTCGATCCGTTCGTTCACCTCAGGGTTGTCGTAGTATACCCAGTTCCATCCGCCCGAGGCCTGTGCATCCTTGTGGCACATGGACCAGAAGTAATCGACAGGAGAATCCACGAAGGGCCACCATACCACTCCGTATGCGTGCTCGGCAGTCTCGGGATTGGACAGAAGGGCATTGAAAGCCGCGTTGTTGAGTTCCTGGATCGTCATCTTGATCCCCAGTTGCTTGAGACTCTCCTGGAGCGTCTCGGCAACCGGTCTCTTCCACTCATACCCCGTCTCCCAGACGTACTTGATGGTGAATCCACCATTGGGATATCCGGCCTGGGCCAAGAGTTTCCGGGCCTTTTCGAGATCATAGTGGTAGGTGGGGATGTTGGGATTGAATCCCGGAAACGTGCTGGGCAGAAACCCCACCATCTGTTTCCCGTGGCCTTCGAGATTTTCTTTCACGTACTTCTGATAGGGAAAGGCATAGGCGATGGCCTTGCGGACCCGCACGTCGGCCGTAGGGCCTTTCTTGCAGTTGAGGCCGATATAGTAAGTCTCCAAGGAGGGATGCTTGTAGACGACTATCCCTTTGCCCTCTATCTTCTCCAGATCGTTTTTCATCTGGTCCGGCAGACCGATGACGATGTCAGCCTCACCCCGCTGGAGCATCAGGTTGGCAGTGGCGGGTTCTTGAATGTACTTGATGATGATCCTGTCGAAATTCCGATCCTTCCACCCTCGCCAGTAGTCCTTAAATCTCTCCAGGACAATCTGCTGGCCGTGATCCCACCTGACGAATCGGTAGGGCCCGGTCCCGACAGCATGGTCATAGAGGTATTTCTCCGCCCAGTCGCTGACCTTCTTCCCCTCCTTTTCGGTGACGATTTCGTGGGCTTTCACGAGCTTCGGGTTCACGACAAAAGAGGGGGTATACATCCCCGCCATTGCCGACAGGAAAGAGCGGACCGGATACTTCAGGGTGATCCGAAGGGTAAGGTCATCCAGAACCTCTATCTTCTCCACCGGGGCAAGCACGTACGAACCCGCCTTGCCCAAGGACCTGCTCCTCTCCAGGGTGAACTTCACGGTCGCAGCCGTGCAGGGAGTCCCGTCATGAAACTTCACTCCTCGCTGAAGATGGAACGTATATGCCCGACCGTCCGGAGAGATCTCCCAGCTCTTCGCCAATCCCGGGATAATCTCGAAGGTGTCCTCCCTCAGATTGAGCAGGGGTTCGTATACCCCTCTCCAGATCAATGGAGATTGCCCGTCCAGGGAAACATGGGGGTCCATGGTCACGGCCTCCTTCACGCTGACGATAACCAGAGTCTTCTTCCTCCGATCACCCGCAAGGGCCGGACTGGAAACCGCCAGAGCCAGAAAAGCCAGGACTAGGAACGAGGCGGCAACAGAAAAAGCGTAGATTCTCGGCTTGGTTCTCTTCATCTTTTATTCCCTCCTTGTTTAGAGATTTCCTTGTTCGAAAACGATTCTCACCTCCCTTCTCTTCTCCGGTCTCTGAGAGAACTCCTGGTATCCCATGCGGGCAGGAAGGACTGGCCAGAGCCTCTGTCCCCTTCAGGCCCTGCCTCCTGACCGCCCGACGATCCAGACCAGGGAATCTGTACAGCTTGATTGTAGATTCGATTGTAGATAAGTAGAGCCTGATTATAATCGAAGGCGCCTCAAATGTAAACCCGCTCGAGTTTTCCGGTTTTCGGAAAACGCCATTTTCCTGAACGACTTTACAGAAGCGGCGGGGCACCAATCGACGGTGGGCGGGCGCTCTCCATTGCGCCTTTTCTTGGTGCCGCTGCTCTACACGGGTTTGACCCTGTTGTGGTCCTTCCTGTATGTCTTCCCACAGGCCTGACAGATGGCCAGGCCTTTCTTGAACTCAATATCAACGCCACACTCGCACATCCATCCTTTGACTCTGGCCGGGTTGCCGTAGACCAGGGCATAGGGCGGAACGTCCTTTGTCACGACCGAGCCGGCCCCGACAAAGGCATACTGGCCTATGGTATGGCCGCAAATGACCGTGGCATTGGCCCCGATAGTGGCCCCTTTCTTGACAAGGGTCGGCCGGAATTCGTGCTTCCGGGAGATGTGGCTTCTCGGGTTGAGGACATTGGTGAACACCATGGAGGGGCCACAAAAGACATAGTCCTCAAGGGTTACCCCTGAAAAGACCGATACGTTGTTCTGGATCTTGACATTGTTGCCGATTCGGACGTCCTTACCCACGTAAACATTCTGCCCGATGCTGCAGTCTTTTCCGATCCGGGCTCCCTCTGTGATATGGGTATAATGCCAGATTCTCGTTCCCTCCCCGATCTGGCAGCTCCCGTCCACGAGCGCCGTGGGATGTGCGAAAAACCCTCCCCTTCCGACAGAGATGACGGCTCCTGACTTCTCCAGTGATCGCTGGCAGCACTCCAGGATCTCAAGAACGCGAAGGCCGCTGTTGCCGTCTGTTCTCGGTTGACGCCGTGACTCAATGGAGTCCAGGAAATGCCGGCATTCCGCCTTGAGGGGTTCCGCCTCGGGAATCCGGACCACCTCGGCATCCTCTTTTCTGGGAATGGGGACCCGGCCGACCCAGTCTATATGGTGATTGAAGAGCAGCAACTTGTCCTCTGGAACCACATCGTCGAAAACCGCCATCTTCTTGTCGCCCACTATGACGAGCTTCTGTTCCTTGTAAGGGTGGAGCCAACTGACAAAGATGTGCGACTGGACACCACTGGCAAATGTCATGGTCGTCACGGTCACATCCGCGATCTTCTGGTTCAGATAGGTCCCGCCGTGAGCCGAGACGTGGGTCGGCATCTCGTCGAGCAGCAGCAGAATCACCGAAATGTCATGAGGGGCAAAGCTCCAGAGGATGTTTTCCTCTGTGCGGAATTTCCCAAGATTCAGGCGCGTCGAATATACGTAGTTGATCTTGCCGAGGCTTCCACCGTCCACCATCTCTTTCAGTTTGATGATAGCCGGGTGATATTCCAGGATATGCCCAACCATGAGAATCGCGCCCTTCTGCGCGGCCAGATCCACGAGTTCCCTGCCCTCTGTGGTTCTGAGGGAAAGGGGCTTTTCCACAAAGACGTCCTTTCCGGCAGCGAGGGCCTCACGGGCCAGGCTGAAATGAGTCTCAGCCGGCGTGGCAATGGCTACCCCCCTGATCTCTTCGTTGCCGAGTACCTGAGAGAAATCCTGTGTTGTACCGGCTTGGGGATACCTGGAAGCAAACTCCCTGAGCCGTTCCTCCTCGGTGTCGCATATGGTGTGGAGAGAGCCGAGCTCAAAAAAGTTCCTCACCAGGTTCTTTCCCCAGTAACCGCAGCCAACGACGGCGATGTTCCTCATGGCTCCTCATCTCCCCTGTGTCAAATCAGGTCCTCGGCTTCAACGTCCGCCGGCCTCTCTACACCTGCGAGTTTCAGGACAACGGAATAGGCGTCCATGATTGCAAACCCGTTGTCCTCCTTGTGGATTTCCCGGTCCCTGACGAAGAGGAATGCCTCGTCATAGGTGTGCATGCCGGTCACCTCACTCCGCATGGTGAATGCAGGCTTGCCAAAACTCCCCTTCAGGTCGTAGCCGTCTGCAGGTATCGCCACCAGATCCGGAGCCGAAGCCAGATACGGGCCAGTATAGACCTCTTCCCTCTTCAGCACGGCTCGGATGATAGGGTTGCCCCCCTCTGGATCACGAATCCCGAGGAGGCCCTCGGTCAGGTCCTCCCTTGTCCTTTCGTACTCCCTTCCCTCTGTCACGGTCCCGGTTGCCTCGCGTCCTTTCAGGTTCACATAGACTCTACCCGGATAGAGGGTGTAGGCCCGCGACTCGGGATGGATATCTGCGAGCGCCTCGGACTCCCTGCGCATCTTTAGAAAACCCTCTTGCTGGAGCCAATGGTTCAGAAAAACCTCCCGTTTCAGTTCGCAGAAGCCGTGGTCAGACAGAATCACCAGCTCTGTCCCGACCCCGATCCCCTCCACGAGAGCCCCTACATAGCGGTCGAGCTTCTGGTAGAACTCGAGGAAAAGGGGGGAGTAGACGGGATCCCCGTCCTCCCACTGCTTCCAGAGAAAATGGTTGATCCGGTCTGTTCCCATGATATGGAGCTGGAAGAAGTCCCAATCAAGCCGGTTCATCATGGTGAAGGCAGCCGCAAATCGTTTGTCCAGGGCATCGTTGACCTCGGCCAGGAAATCGTCCCTCGATCTTCTCGCCTTCCAGGAATCGATGTCTATGCGGTATCCCATGGCCTTCAGCTCCTGGGCTATCTCCCTCGGGTAGGAAATCTTGTCGATGTTGGCACATAAGAATCCTGCAATCAGCAGGCCATTGACCGCCCGGGGGGGATAGGTCCCGGGGACGTTGATGACCACCACCTTCTTCCCGTTTCTGCTCAGCCTTTCCCAGAGGGTTTCTGCAGCCATGTATCTGGAGGTTGGGATGTACATTTCCATGGTCCGGGGCATCCTGTCGATGAAGCCGAAAATGTTGTGTCGGCCCGGGTTGACCCCGGTCATGTAAGAGGCCCATGCAACCGAAGAGACACACGGCAGCACGGAGTTCATCCTCCTCAGCGATCCCTGGGACAGGATCGATCTGAGGTGAGGGAGGAGATTCTTCTCGGTCAGAGCCTTGATCAAGGAGAAGGGAACGCCGTCGATTCCCAGGACAAAAACCCGATGCTTCCCGATTCCGGATTCCGTTACAATCGCCAACCCGCCACCCATTGGGAAAGGCCCGCATCAGGCGAACCCTCCGCGTCTTCATAATCAAATAGCGTGCCATCCCATGGCCGGTTCTTGATAGACCCCGCGCTCTTTTGCCACCCCCGAGACGACCAGGGAGTTTCTCCCTGCAAGCGATCATCTCCTCTTTTGTTTCATGGCCACAATGGATTGGTAGAATCGAGGTTTATGATTCGATGCAAGCGCCGAAAGAGGGTGAGCCCAACAGAAGCTCATGCATATTCCTTGAGCCCGGGCTTCTCCGGGCACAATCTCACATGCCACAGGAAAAGAGTCCAGGTAACGGCCAGCTTCCGGCGGGCCCTTTTGCCCAGAAAAAGCGTCAAGAAACAGATAAGACCCTGGGCCGGCAGTGCCACGGACAACTTCAAAAAAAGGATGACCCGGAGGGCTCCAGCCTGGAGCTCCCCACGGTTCTTCTTGAAGAAAAGATATCTGGACCGGTAGTATTCAACCCTGGCCCGGGCTTTCACTCTCCCCGCAGTCCGCCCCTGGAGGTGGATCACCCTGGCCTGGGGTACGAGATAGACCTTCCACCCTCTCTGCCTCATCCGGAAGCACCAGTCTGTCTCCTCCATGAAAAAGAAGTAATCCTCATCCATGGGGCCCACGTCGTCGATCGCATCCCGTCGCACCATAAGGCAGGCACCGATCGCCGATTCCACCTCTACGGGTGAGGAGAAGGAGAGCCGCTTGCTTGGATACCGGGCTGGGAAAAGCAGTCTCAGGAGGCTCTTGTTGAGCCCCTCGGAGATGAGAGTCGGGAAATTGTCAAAGGAGTTCTGTTTGCTCCCGTCGGGATTGAGAAGCTGGGGCCCCACGATCGCCGCCCGGGGTGTGGCCTCCATGAAGTCCAGGAGAAGACGAACAGCACCTTCCTGAACAAGGCCGTCCGTGTTGAGAAAAAGGATGTATCGCCCCCGGGAACGTGCCAGACCCTGATTGCCTGCCCTGGCAAATCCTAGGTTTCTGCTGTTCTCGATCAGGATGACCCCGGGAAATGCCGCCCTTATGGATTCAGCGCTTCCGTCGCAAGACCCGTTGTCTACGACCAATACCTCTGTGGAGAGACCACTTGTGTCCCTGTACAGGGATCGGAGACACTCCAGGACGAGGTCGCGGGTGTTCCAGTTCACTATGATCACGGAAAGCTCCATCACCACCTGCTATTCAAATCCCTCCACCACCAAACCGCCCGGAGAAACATAGACGACCCCCTGCCTGCGGCTTTCCTCCAGGACCCGCCTGATAACCCCCCTTTCATCGACGGAGATCGGATTCGACCTGAGATATGCCTTGAAGAATCTAACCCGGTCAGTGTAGCTCAGAAACCCTGGAATGGAGCAGTTGATCTGGACCAGGTTCCTGAGGACCTCCTCGCTTCCTACGGCGGTCCCCTGGGTCACATCCTCCAGGTCGAGGAGACTGAAGCTCCACCCGTCCGGTCTCTCCCTCACCAGAATGTTACAGGTCTTGAGATCCCGGTGATAGATCCCCGCACCATGGAGGCTTCCCAGCCAGCCGGCAAACTCCTCGATAAACCTCCGCAGGTGAGACCTCGGCTTCTCCTCGAACCTCTGAACCAGATACCGGTCCAGCTCCGTATCCCCCACGCAGGATTCGGTGATGAAGAAGGCCTCCTGTAGCAGGCCCAGCCTCCGCCTCTCGGCATATGCCAGGGGTTTGAGGGGGGAGAAACCCAGCCTGAAAAGCGTGTTTCCCGCCACCCACGAGGCCTTGCCTTTTGGCCTGCGGATGGAGTTTCTCCAGCGGTCCCACGGCCGCTCATACCTGTACTGCTTGACGCACACTCTCAAACCCCGGGCCCCGACGCGGTCGGCCAGGGAAACGATGGTTTTTGCCGAGTGCTTCAGCAGATCCTCGGGCCGGAGCCGGACGGTCTCCCTGTGGACACTCAGGATCGCCTCGATCTCATCCGCACCGATCTCCCTCCGCCGAAACACCCTCCAGCCGCGACCCCTCTCAAGAGCAAAAAGGGTGCTCTCCTTCAGGCACCTCTTGGCCCGGCTCTTCTCGTGCCGTGCAGCCATCTTGCGGATCATGCCTTCCACTCGCCTGAGATGCACCTCCATGCTCCCGCCTCGCAGCCCGCAACCACCGGAGTATGCCAGGAAGAACGCCTCCCTCGCCTCACGGTCCATGATGAAGTCCAGGGAATTGAAAAGCTGAGCCATATTCCACAGCCGCTCCGCGAGGGAGACCCGGCGCCGCCTTCTTGCCTGGTGGAGATCCACCAGATAGAGAGAGAGGGGCCGGCCGCCGGTGAGGAGGAGGTTCCCCGCGTGGAGGTCCCTGTGGAAAAGCCCCGCGTCATGAATCTTGCGGATCGTCTCGGCCAGAACCCCGATGACGTCGCGCTTCTTATCGTTCTGGTTCCGGAGTCGCTCCTTGCAGAAATGGAGAAGATCCGAGGCGCCCTCAAGGGCCTGGGTGACAAAGAAACTCTCCTCCAGAATCCCATGCTTTCGCCGTTCCAATGCGGCCACGGCCCTGGGAGTGAGAATACCCTTGTGCCGGAGGAACCGAGAGATGCGCCATTCCGTCACGGCCCGTGACGGGAGAAAGAGATACTTGCATTTCTGCCACCCACCGATGCTCCGGAATCTCTTGATAAAAACGGCCATCCCTTGCCCGACGGGCACTATTGCGGCCCATCTGATTCTGGAATCCTTGAGAACCCTTCCCCCACAAACCTTAACCCGGGCGTCAAGGTCATCGAAAAAACCCGAGCCCGGCTCCAAAAGTCCTTTCGCCTCGGAATCGACGAGGCCGTGGAGGTCTCCCTCTCTGATGTAGACCCAATCCGCTTCTCCGGTCTTCATAAGCCGACCTTGACGAGGAAGCTTTTCACCCCCTGGGGATCGGTCCAGGGTGGCTCTTGTCCTTGACCAATCCGTCCAGGAGTCTCACCAGCCTCTCTCCCACTGCCTGGAGGCTGTACCCCCCCTCCACAATCCTCCGCCCCTCAAGCCCCATCTTCTCCCTCAGCCCGGGATCCTCCGCCAGAGTACACAGCTTCTCCACCCACTCCCTGTTCGTTTTCGCCCAGAAACCGTTCGACCCGTCCCTCACGATATCCCGGTTCATTCCCACAGGGGAACAGACCACGGGAACCCCCACAGCCAGATACTGGACGATCTTCAGACCACATTTGCCTTGAGCCCACGGGTCATCGGTCAATGGCATGATACCTATGTCGAAGCTCTGGAGGTCTCCCACCTCTTGATCCTCGGCCCAGGATTTCTTGACGATCCTGATCGAGGGACTGTCAAGGAACCGGTCGCAAACAATCTTGAGAGAGACCCGAGGTTTTTTTCTTGCCACCTCCTCGAGGGCCGGGAGGATCCCCTGGAGGTATTGGATCGTCCCGCTGCTTCCGATCCAGCCGATAGTCACCTCTCCTGCCGACTCCCCGTATTCTCTCACGGCATAGCGCGACAGATCGACCACGGTGGGGATGACAAAGACGCGGTCCCCGGTGGTGAACCTCATGGCCACTTCCCTCAGGAAGCTGTTTCCTGCGAAGACCATATCACAGGATTCCACGATTCGCCTGAATTTTCCCATCCTGCTGCCGGACTCGGGTTTCCCCCAACGGGAAGAACGGTACATGATCGCATCATCGAAGTCGAAGACCAGTCTCCGAGACCGCCTCCTGAGAAGGCCCAGTTCCCAGGGTTGGATCAGCCTTCTCTCCAACAGAACGGCGTCGTACCGGTCGGCCCGGGTGAACCGACTCCACCGGCCTACCAGCCCGGCCGGGAGTCGAACCAGATCGGTCTCGATCCCCCTCGCCCTTAGAAAGGGGATGAACTGGGGAATCCTGTATCGCGGGGCAAAAGACCGGTGCATCAATACATAGAGGTTCATGGTTTTCCGGAGGCCTTGAGCCATGCCCCCAACCAGTATCGAAACGGCCGAAATCGGAAGGGTGTGAGCCGCCACGATCTGCCGAAGGCTTCTCGGGCCTTCCCGAGATCACCCCCCCGCAGGTATGCCCGGCCACAGTATATCTCGAGATCCGATATCCTCATCCGGTACCTCGATGGCGGTATCACCCGCGGATCGTAGTGGGAATCCAGGATCTGGAGTGCATTCAGCCTCAGGGTGAGCTTATCGCGGCTGACATTGTCCTCCTGCTTCCTGTAGCGAACCAGAGGCCGGCTGAGATAGGCGATGGGATACCGCCTGGCCACCCGGAGCCACAGGTCGTAGTCCTCCGCGCTCCGGTACCGCTCATCAAAATACCCGATCTCCTGGAAGCACTCCCTCGCCATCACGACCGTCGAGGTTCTGACAAAGCTGTTCGAATAGAGAAGGGGAAACAGATTCCCCACAAGGTCCCGGCTGAGCCTTCTCTCCCTCTTCCCGCCAGAACCGATGAGACTGGAATCCGTGCAGGTGAGCTTGACCTCCGGGTGCTCCAGCATGAAGCCCATCTGGACTTTCAGCTTCTCAGGTTCCCAGAGGTCGTCGGAATCGAGGAAGGCCACATAGGTTCCTTTTGCCTCCCTTATCCCCACGTTCCGGGCAGACGAGGGGCCTCCGTTCTCCTTGTAGACATATCTTACACGGCCGCCGTAGGGCCTGACCGCATCACCGGTGGCGTCCGTGGAACCGTCATCCACGACAATGACCTCGAACTCCCTCCATGTCTGTTCGAGAACCGAGTCGATAGCCTCTTTCAAAAGGTCGGCCCGGTTGTAAGTGGGGATGATGACACTCACCCTCACCTTCTGGCTCTCAATTTCTCCCACGACTCCCTTGCCCCTCACCCGCCCTGGGTCCCATCCGCAGCACCCTCTCGTAGAAGCCCTCCACCTCGATTGCCTGCTTGTCCAGCCGAAACTCCCTCAGTGCTTTGGACCGGGCCGCCCGCCCCATCCTGTCTCTGAGATTCTCGTCCAAAATCAACTTGCGGAGGGCAGCCAGTAGATTGTCTGGAGTGTCTTCGACCACAAAGCCCGTCTCTCCGTCCTCGACAAGCTCTGGAAGCATCCCTCGCCTGGCCACGACCGCGGGTTTCGCCATGGCCATGGCTTCTCGAAGGGCCCGTGCGGTTCCGTCCGAACCTGCCATGAGAAAGACGAATATGTCCATGGCCGCCAGGGTGTCGAGATAGTTATCTGTCTGGTAGCCGGCCATGACCACACTTGCATCGAGTCCCAGGCGGCGCGTGGGTTCGATCACGCTATCCCTGATCTGGCCGCTCCTCCCCACAAGAAGAGCCTTTACACGGGGAAATTCCTTTACCAAGGCGGCCAGTGCCGTGAGAAAAACATCGGTTCTCCGGTACTTCTGAAAGCGGGCCACCATACCGATAACCAGATCCCTCTCACCGAGGTTGAAGTCCTCCCGCATGTTTCGGAAACGTCCCTTGGGATCATACTTCTCAAGCTCCAGGGCGACACCCGCCCTGCCAACCCTCTCAGGAGGAAGAGAGAAATTCGCCGCATCTATCTTCTCGGCCCTCTCCGAAAAAGTCAGGATCCCATCCGTGAGTTTCGACACGAGCAGCCGGTTTCCCGGAGACGGAGCAATGGAGTCCCGCTTGTGATCGGTTCGGATAACCACAGGCCTTGTTTGCGAGATGCGTGCTGCCAGGCCGCCCAGAATATGGTCATGGGAATGATGGACATTGACGATATCAAATCTCTCCTGGTCGATGAACCTCCGCAGAGACACGAGATCCCCGAGGCTGTAGGCCAGGGCAAAGGGCATGTATCCCTTTTTTAAAGGGCGGAGGCTGAACCGCTCCGTGGCCGTGAAACTCCTGGCCCCGACCCTCCTGGAGATGCCGTCCGTACCTTCAAAAGGGGAAGCACGATAGGCGAGAGTAACCTGGTGACCCCTTTTCTGCAGAGCTTCACAGAGCAGGACGGTCGGTTCTGCAGGGCCGGTCCACTTCCAGTCACTGAACAAGTGGAGTATCTTCATGCGCCCGGCCCCATCGGCCGCCCCCCTGCGACCTCGTAATAGACCCTCAGGGTCTCCTCGAGATTGTAGGCGGGCGAGTATCTCTCCATCCCCTGTCTTGCGGCGACTCTTGCCTGCTCGCGGCGGTCCTCGTCAAAATAGTAGGCGATCGATCGGGCCAGATCGTCCACATCGCCCGGATCGTCGAGAATCCTGCCTGCCCTTTCAGACGTGATGGCGTCGGCGGCACCGTTGAATCTCGAGGTGACCACCGGAAGCCCGCTCGCCAATGCCTCCAGGACCGTAAGCGAGCAGGAGTCGTAGAAGGTGGGGTGGACATAGATGTCACTGGCCGCATAGAACCGTTCCATGCCCTTTACGGGTCCCAGAAAGCGGGTAAGGCCCGAAACACCCAGTCTCCGGGCCATCCTCTCGTAGCGGCCGATCCGCCCCCTGCCCACGATGAGCAACAAGAACGGCCTGTCTGCAAACCACTCTCTCAAAATGACAAGGGCCTGCAGAAGCGGTTCGAGTCCCTTGAGGCGATAGTTGTTTCCCGCGAAAAGGAGGACGATCGTATCCCCATCGATTCCGAGTTCTTCCCGCTTCGGCGTCCGAAAGACCGCTCTTGCTTCCGGATGAAAGGTCTTCAGGT
Organism: Deltaproteobacteria bacterium; assembly: GCA_019308905.1. Lineage (NCBI taxonomy): Bacteria > Pseudomonadati > Myxococcota > Myxococcia > Deltaproteobacteria bacterium. The sequence goes on along the minus strand of JAFDHF010000003.1, from coordinate 127,313 downwards.
CCACGGCGTTGAGTACCACCGCAATCTTCTCCTCTGGAACCCCGTAGTACCGAATGATGTCCCTCTTGATCATCTCTGAAATGGCGATGATTTTCCTCACACGGTCACTCAGATACTGCTTCTTCTGGATCCAAAGCATGAGGTAGTGATAGGCGGAAAGGTACCGCTTGAGGAGCTTGTACAAGAAGTAGAACCTGTTTCGGACCGAGGAGAACTCCTGTCTGAGATAGGCCTTCTCCACGCCCCCGTGGGGATTGAAAACGTTCATAGCAAAACTCTCGCCCACGCCGTGAACTATGTCGAAATCATAAGATCCCACGGCACGAGCCGAATTGACGAGAAAAGAGAGGATCCTCAAACTCCGGGGACACGGCAGGGCAGATACGGAGTGGACCTGAAACTCAGCTTCCGGAGCATCTTCGATCTCCATGGCGAAAACATGGACGTCGTGCCCTCTCTTGCAGAGTTCCCCGGCCAACCAGGAGAAGTACCTCTCCCCACCTCTCGACGGTACATACCGGTCCAAAACAAAGGCGATCTTGAGTTTCCCGGATGCCACACTCGTCCCTTTCAGGGCCCTAGGAATTCGACATCCCCTCTTCCGGTTTCCACCCCGAAGAGAAGCGGCATTTCGGGATCCACAGAAGAGAATCCCTACACGGCCGGTGATAAGAACTCAGGACGACTCCCCAGGGAAGACACCTCCCCATCCCTCCCCCTGCCCTTCTTTATCGCCGAACTTGGAGGTTCTCTCCAGCTCCCAGAGTTTTGCGTATTTGACAAAAACATAGAAGGTGGTACAGACCGCTATGACCAACCCCGGCACCCCGTCCCTGAATCCGCCCTTCAGCAGATACTCCTTCAAGAAACGGAAGGGGGGCCTGAAGAGGAGTCTAGGCAAGCTCGACCTCTTACCCGAGGCGGCCATCTCCTGGGCGGTTGTCCGAGAATACCGGTCGATCGTCTGAATCTGGTCCGAGATATCCCTGTAAGTATAGTGCAGGTAGTGGTGTTTCAGGTGCTTCACTCTGCCCTCCACAACCACCTTGGCATGAAGATCTCCCATCCAGCGGCCCTTGTGCCGCCGGTAGAGGCGGATCTCATAATCAGGATACCACCCCCCATGGGCAATCCACCGGCCCAGATAGAACGTCCGGCGATGGCAGATGTACCCGTCCCATTCGCCGTGGTTCTGCTCCAGCTCCCGGCGGATCTCATCGACCAGTTCCGGCTCAACCTCCTCGTCTGCATCGACGAACATGATCCACTCATTTCTGGTCAGATCCGCGGCGTACTGATACTGCTCCCGGAACCCCGGCCAACTCCTCTGGATAACTCTGCCCGCCATCTTCTTGGCCACTTCAAAGGACCCATCGTTGCTGAAGGAATCGACCACGATCAACTCGTCCGCCCACTGGAGGCTCCTCAAACACCGCTCAATCGTTCGCCTGTTGTTGTGTGTCAAAACGTAAACCGAGACAGGGACCATCTCTCCATCCCTCTCAGCCGTTGGCAGCAGATCAGATTCTCCATCACCCACGGCGGCCTTCTCCGCATTGCGTCCAAAAAGACTTTATACCCTCAGGCCCACCAACTGTCAATCAACGCGTAGGTGGAGTTTCCTGACTTTTGGAGAACACCCTTGCCTCCGAGCGACATTGCGGAAGCAGTGGGGTACCCATCAACGGTGAGCGGGGAGGGGAAAGGTCGTGTTCGTGATTCGTGTTCGTGATTCGTGTTCGTGGGTCGTGTTCGTGGGGAAGGGGCAGGAATTCCCCGCCCGCGAACGTTGATAGGGTCACCGCGTGAGCTCAGGAGCGAGGGGACAAGGGTGTTCTCCTGCCAAAACAGAAAAAAATCGTGAAGCCATATACTTGCAAGAATCCTCGGCCGAAAACTCAGGAAACTCCACACGCGTAGCCGGAGTCTCCTGGCTTTTCAATCGAGGATCTCTGGAGGTTGTAAAGCATACGACGCTGCTGTCTGAGTGGAGAGGTCCGATCTCCCCCTTGGAGGGGCACCATTATTGAACTTCAAGGCGGCCCGTGATATCTTTTGCCTGAGGCTAAAGATGCGGATTCTCTTCATCTATCCCAACCTCCACGCGCAGATCGGCTTCAACTACGGTATAGCCTATCTCTCGGCGGTCCTCCGGCAGCAGGGGCATGTCACAGGCCTTCTGAACGTCAACGAGAGTCTCGGCTATCCTCTCGACATCCAGAGAATCATACACGATGTCAAGGCCTTCTCACCTGATCTTGTGGGTTTCTCCGTGGTAACCAACCAGCTCCAATATGCCCTCCGGATCGCAAGGGCCGTTCGAGGCTGCACGGATGCTCCCTTTGTATGTGGAGGGATTCATGCGACCGTGGCCCCCTCGGAGGTTCTCGCGACCGGCCTCTTCGATTATGCCTGCGTCGGAGAAGGAGAAGAAGCCCTTGCCGACCTTGCCCATGCCTTGGAAAGACACGAGGACACCTCCCGTATTCAGAACCTGTGGCTCAGAAGGGACGGTACGATCGTCAAGAACCGGGTCCGCCCGTTCATCTCCGTCGAGAATCTCCCTCCCAAGGATTATGAGATCTTCGATTTCCAGAAGATGATCGACGCAAAGGACGGATGGGTCGGCGTCATGGCGTCCAGAGGATGCCCGTTCCGGTGCACGTACTGCTTCAACCACCGGCTGGTGAATATCTACCAGGAGGATACCGGCCTCTCCCCTGCCGGTTTGAACTACATCCGCCATCACCCCGTGGACGAGGTCATCGGCGAGTTGGAGTATCTCCTCGGCCGGTACAAGGGCATCAGAATGTTCATATTCGATGATGATCTCTTCACATTCCGAAGGGATTACGTCCATGAATTCTGCCAGGCTTACAAGGAACGAATACCCCTTCCCTTTGTGTGTAATGCCCACGTCAAGGTCTTCGACCATGACATCGCCGGAAGCCTTAGACGAGCCGGATGCCGCATCGTCAAGTTCGGCCTGGAGAGCGGAAGCGAGAGGGTCCGAAAGGAGATCCTCAACCGCCCCATGAGCAACGCAGACATCATCAGGGCCTTCCGAGCCGCCCATGAGTCGGGTCTCCATACATCCGCATTCGTGATGATCGGACTTCCCGGAGAGAGCATAGAGGATCTGTTCGCCACCATTGACCTCCTGGCTACGATTAAGCCGGGGCGGTTTCGTTGGTCTATCTTCTTCCCGTACGCCGGAACGGTCGCCCATGAACTCGCCCGGCAGAAGGGTCTCATCGATTTCCACAAGATGCAGGGCCTCTCCAACTTCACCGATGAATCTTGCCTGGACTTCGGGGAGGACCATAACCTCCTTATCGAGAAACTGGCTGCGGCGTATCCGTGGTTTGTCAACGAAAGGGCGGGTTTTCCATCTTCTGCCACATATCGCGAGTTGGTCTCAGAGATCGAAGGCATGGACAGAAGGATCTGGGAGGAAACGAAGGGAACCATCCGCTCGAGGGACAAGGAGGTGTCGGCCCGCCTGACTCAGGCCGGGAAGATCCACTATGCCATCAAGTACAACGACTTCATGGGAGTGCGAAGCGATTGGTCCGATCCATAGACAGGGAAATTACGCGGAGGATTCTTGTCCGTTGCCCAAACTGGGTGGGAGACCTCACCATGGCCACTCCTGCCCTGAAAGCGATCCGAAACGGGTTCCCAGACTCTCATATCACCTGGCTTGTGAGGGCCTCGCTAAAGAAGGTCATCGAAAACCTCCCCTATTGTGACGAGATCCTCGAGTACGAGGAGAGACGATCTGGTTTCGCCAGGCGGAGGCTCCTCTCCTGGGCTGCACGGCTGCGGGAGCGGAAGATCGATCTGGCCGTCATTTTTCCGAACTCCTTCAGCTCGGCCTTCATGGCTTTTCTCGCAGGCATCAAGCGTCGTATCGGTTACAGCCGCGAGGGGAGACGTATTCTCCTTACAGACCCCATAGAACCTATCCGTGAGGGCTCCAGAATCGTTCCCGTTCCCATGGTGAAATACTACCTGAGAATCACAGAGGCCATGGAATGCCCGAGCCCACCCCCAAAACCCGAACTGGCCGTTTCGCTCCCCGCCCGGCAGGAGGCCCGGGCGATCCTCGCCAGACATGGCATAGACCAGGAGGGGATGATCATCGTAATGATCCCCGGTGCGGCTTACGGTTCCTCAAAGTGCTGGGAGCCTTCCTACTTTGCCGAGGTGGGAGACCGCCTCACAGACGAATATGGATGCAGTCTGCTCATAATCCCGGGCCCGGGTGAAGAGCAAATCGCCAGGGAGATCGAGGCCGAGATGCAAAACAGGCCCGTTGTGCTCTCCGATCCCATTGTGCCCCTTGATGTCCTGATGGCGGTGATCCAAAGATCCTCCCTTGTCATTACGAACGATACCGGACCCCGGCATTTTGCCGTAGCCCTGGACAGGCCCGTGGTGGTCATCATGGGGCCTACGGATCCACGATACACCAACCTGAACCTTGAAAAGACGGCCCTTTTAAGGGAGAATCTCGAGTGCAGCCCATGCCACCTTAAGATCTGCCCTCGCGAGCATCAGTGCATGACGGCTATCAAGCCGGAACAGGTTATCCAGGCGAGCGAGAGGCTGATCCATCGATTTGTGGAGCCTCACGGCCGGACCGGAGGGTCCCAGAGAAAAGGCACGGCCTGAGCCTGGGCCGGCTCAGACTCGTCCTGATGCCTTTCTGCCCTGAAACCCGCGGCCCGTGAAGTCGTTTTTCGGCCGGGGTCGAGATTTGGATGTGCGCCGGAGGGGAAGGGCCCGGTTGTTCCGCTGAGCAAGCGGCCGAACAGATCGATGGAAAGGATTCCATGGACATACCCGTCGAGAGATTCAAGGAGATTATCAGAGGGTTCGAAAACCGCAGAATCGCCGTCTTCGGTGATGTTGTGGCGGACATCTACATCTACGGCAAACCGCTGAGGCTCTCGAGAGAGGCTCCTGTCCTGGTGGTTCGCCACGAGGGAGAGAAGATCCTCCCGGGAAGCGCGGGAAACACGATCCATAACCTCTCTTGTCTGGGGGTCCGCGTCCTTCCCCTCGGCGTTGTGGGAGATGATGAGGCGGGGAGGGCTCTGGTAAATCAATTTTCACGAATGAACGTCGATCTGGAGGGCCTGATCGTCTTGGAACATCGCGGCACGACCACGAAAACCCGCATCATGGCCGGGGATGACCATACCTCAAAACAGCAGGTAATCCGTATCGATCGGGAGGTGAGAGAACCTCTCCCGAAAGAGGTGGAAGAGCGGCTGGCCGCCTACCTTGACAGGATTTCAGGCCAAGTCGACGCTCTCATTGTTTCCGATTACGGGTACAACCTGGTCACCCCGATGATTCTGGATAAGCTCAAGGCTCTTGCCGCGCACAAGACGGTTGTGGTCGATTCCAGGCACCGCTTTGCTCTCTTCTCCGGGGTGACTGCAATAACGCCCAACGAATCCGAGGCGGAGGCGGTCTCTCGAGAAAAGATAACAAGCAGCAAGGATGCTCTTCGTGTGGGGAGAAGGCTCGTCGAGGAATTGGATCTGAAGGCTGTACTCATTACCAGAGGCAACAAGGGCATGGTCCTGGTGGAGCGGTCCGGTGAGGCCCACGACATCGCGATCTGTGGCAGCGACGAGATCACCGATGTGACGGGTGCAGGGGATACGGTTGCGGTGGTTCTGACCGCTTCGTTGAGCGTAGGGGCAACTTTCTACGAAGCCGCCAGGCTGTCCAACTACGCGGGAGCCGTGGTCGTAATGAAGAGCGGCACGGCCACAGCCTCACCCGAAGAATTGCTCCGCGTCATAGAAGAGGATTACAAGCTCAAGGCTAGGTCCTGAATCTTCCGGGACGATCCGGAGGCTTTGCATGGGGGGGAACAAATTCATCGCAGATCAAGAGGATCTGCTCAAAATCGTCGACCGGTTGAAATCCCGAGGCAAGCGCATCGTTCTGACCAACGGATGTTTCGACCTCCTTCACGTGGGCCACATCCGCTGCCTGAGAGGAGCCAAGGAACTGGGCGATGTCCTGATTGTGGCGGTGAACAGTGACGAATCCATGAGAAAACTGAAACGAGCCGGCCGGCCTATCATGCCCGAGGGCGAACGAGTGGAGATTCTCGAGGCCCTGGAATGTGTGGATTACATCACACTCTTCTCCGAGGAAAAGGTCGATCGTCTTCTCCTAGCTCTCAAACCCCACGTCCATGCAAAGGGCACCGACTATACCGAGGAGACAGTGCCGGAGCGGGACGCCGTCCTCTCTTACGGCGGTGAAATCGCCATTGTGGGGGATTCCAAATCCCACTCCACGACCGAGCTCATCCGTTCGATCACCGAAACCGCGGCCAGGGGACCACGGTAGCCCGCGGCAGTCCGGGGGCAACAACCCCTCAGACAAGAACCTACCGTGTCCTGCGACGGTGCCTCCTCTTCTTTCCACCCCACCGGTGGTGGAGCCAGAAATACTGGTCCGGATGCTGCCTTACCATATTCTCCAGGATCTCGGTGTAGATCGCGGTATTGGTTTCGAGATCCTTGTCCATGTCTCCAGTGGTCACCGGTACAAGAGGCCTCCCGATGGTGACTCGGTGATGGCTATTGTTTTCCCTGATGGTGAAGATCGGGATCATAGGCGCCCCGGTTCTGAGCGAGAAAACCACAGGGGAAGGCGTAGTGGGAGCCTTCTTGCCGAAGAAATCGACCTTGACCTGACTCTTGGTTCTCTCCCGCTGGTCCACGAAAATAGCTACTATCTTTCCCTGACGCAGATGGCTTATTACCTGACGGCTCACCTGGCGCTTGGGAAGGATCGTCACTCCAGCAGCCTCCCGCGTCCTTCTCACATAACGATCGATCCATGGATTATGGATCCTCTGGGCCAGGGCGACGATCGGATATCCGAACAAAGAGGCTCCCAGCCCGGGCATCTCCCAGTTGCCAAAGTGGAAGGTCAGGGCGATCACGCCCTTTCCGTCAGCCAGGGCCTGGTCCAGATGCTGCCTGCCTTCCAGGCGAACGTATCGGCGGACATAGTCCATACCGAGCCTGGGCATCCTGAGGAACTCGACAAGAGTCATCCCCAAATTACGGAAAGTCTCTCTTGCAATGGCCTCCAATTCTCCAGGGGATTTCTCCGCACCAAAGGCTGTCCGGAGATTGTCCAAGGCGACTCTTCTACGATTCCTCACGACTCTGAAGGCCCACCCCCCAAGGCATCGACCCGTCCTCAGGGCGAACTCCAGAGGGAGAATGTCAACGACAAAGGTGAGGACCCGGAGGAGCAGATAAACAAGAAAGGATCTCACCGGGCCTCCACTAACCGAGAGGATTCCCACCTGGGCCCGTGTGTCCGGCGCCAGATCGACAGCGACTCCTTCATATCCTGTAACCCCTAAGACCTACCTTACCGTTCTTTCTCAAACCGGAAGATGATCTCACCTTGCCTGACCAGCCCTTGCTTGTGAGCCTGGAGCTCCAGGTACCTCCTATCCCCTCTCAAGTAACCGATCTCCTCCATCAGGGCCGTGTTCTCCCGGCGCAGCGACGCATTCGTTCTGGTCAGTTTCTCCAGATCTCCCTTCAACCTGAAAGCTCTGAGCAGTCCGTTATCGCCGAAAATAGTCAGCAGGCTCATAATCAAGAAAAAAACCAGGAAAAGAGCCGCATATATTTTTTTCTTCATCGATCCGTCTCGCAGCGGGTTCTCAATTGAGAAGGGCAAAGAGTGATGAATCGCCGGAAACATATGAATACTAGCAGAAAAACGGGTGCAAGTCCAGGCAGGCGTTTTCGATTGAGCCCCAAGAGGGTCAGAACGCACCCTGGCTCGCCCGGTGATGACAGGAATCTGCCCTCGCCCGCCGACCGGGCAGAAGAAGGAGTGGACGGCCGTGGCCTGGCCGCTCTTCAATAGGGAGAGCGGTTGACGTGGGGGTCAACTGCCTGTAAATTTGTGTTACGCCTGTCAAAGGCAGGGGAAATGTATGGATGTGAGATCTTCACCAGGGGACTATCCATGCAGGACAGAGCAGTCGCCGTTATTCCGGCACGCCTCCATTCTACCAGGCTGCCCCGCAAGGTGCTCCTCGATATCGCCGGTAAACCGATGCTCCGTCACGTGTACGATCGCACCCGTTCGGCTCGGAGCATCCGGCGTGTTCTGGTGGCAACCGACAGCACCGAGGTGGCCGACCCGGTTCGGGAATGGGGGGGAGAAGTCGTTGTCACCGATCCCGGACTCCCCTCTGGAACCGCTCGCATCGCCTCGATCGTAGACAGCCTCGATGGGGAGATCATCGTCAACGTCCAAGGAGACCAACCCCTAGTGGAACCCACGTTGATCGATGGGCTGGTCAGGGCATTCGAGGGCACCGGGGCCGACATCGTGACCCCCGTGTTTCGAGTAACACGGGTCTCGGACCTCACCGACCCGGGTATCGCTAAGGTAGTCAGGGCCAGAGACGGTCGCGCCCTCTACTTTTCGAGGAGCCCTATTCCCTATGTGCGAGATGTGCCGATGGCCGAATGGCCGAAAAGGGCCACCTTTTGGGCGCAGTACGGCATCTACGGCTTCAGGCGGCGGGTACTCGTGGATTTCAACGCCTCCCTGCCGCCGAGTGCTCTTGAAAAAGCTGAAAAACTCGAACAGCTCAGATTTCTGGAAGCAGGCTATGCGATCCACACTTTCACCACCCGTTTCCGCCAGGTAGCCGTGGACACCCCTGAGGATCTGGCCCGGGTTCGCGCCATCCTGGAGTCGCGGCCAAAGGGAGAGCCGGATTAGCATGGAGGTTGGATATGACATTGATCGACCCGGTGGCTCTTGTCGAAGTATCAGGGATTCCCTGCGGTAGGATCCATCTCTTCCTTATCTCCGGTCCATGTGTGATTGAAGGGCCGGAGGTAATGAAACGGACGGCCGAAACCCTCGGCCGGATCGGAGCACGCCTCGGAGTCCCTGTGATCTTCAAGAGTTCGTTCCAGAAGGACAACCGGAGCTCGGCCGAGTACTACCGCGGCCCGGGACTCGATGAGGGACTGAGAATTCTCGATCAGATCCGTTCCGAGTTCGGTCTGCCTGTCATGTCTGATGTCCATCACCTGGGCCAGGTTGCGGCGGCAGGCCAGGTACTCGACCTCATCCAGATTCCGGCCTACCTCTGCATGCAGACGGACCTGGCAGAGGCGGTAGCCAGAACCGGGAAGGCGGTCAACATCAAACGGGGGCAGTTCCTCGCCCCAGAGAATATCTCCAAACCTGTGAAGAAGATCGAGCGCATGGGAAACCGCCGGATCCTCGTTACGGAGCGGGGCTACACTTTCGGTTACAACGACTTGATCGTCGATCCTCGGAGTTTTCACATCATGCGCCAGGCCGGCTATCCTGTCGTCTTCGACGTCACCCATGCGGTACGCCGCTATGGCATCCCAAGCTCTGATCCTCGGGGAGGCAGCCGTGAGTACCTGCCCGTTCTCGGCCGTGCCGGAGTGGCTGCCGGCGTGGATGGACTCTTCATCGAGTGCCATCCCAACCCGCCGGAGGCAAGATGCGACGCCTCCAGCCAGATGTACCTAGACGACCTTGAGGAGTACCTTAAGCCTCTCCTCGAGATCAACGCCATAGTAAAGGAGGGGTAGAGATGGAACTCTTCATTGACTCGGTGGACCTCGATGAAATCAGAGCCGCTCTCGATTTCGGCTTCCTCCAGGGGATCACCACGACACCGACTTTCATGCACCGAGAGGGTATCCGCGACGTGGATGGTGCGATCGTGGAGCTGTCCAAGATTGCCGAGCAACTCCACGTCGAGGCTTTGGGCAGGACCTGTTCCGAAATCCTGGCCGAGGCCGAGCGGATCTCGGCTCTGCCGGGATTGGCAAAGACACCGACCTTCAAGATCCCGGTTACCAACGAAGGTCTCAAGGCCGCTTACCGGCTGACCCAGCGGGGAGAGAAGACGAACATTCATCTGGTCTACACCCTTAATCAGGCCTATCTGGCGGCCGAATCGGGGGCCGGTTATGTCTGTCCCTTGGTGGGCCGGCTGCACGACCAGGGCCACGATTCTTTCGCCATGATCGAACAAGCGGTCAACATGGTGGAGAGATACCGTTATCCTACCAAGATTATGGTCTCATCGGTCCGGCACTTGGAGCACGTGCGCATGGCGATCCTATGTGGAGCCCATGCGATCACGGTTCCCTGGAGAGTTCTGAGGATCCTTTCCGAGAACGTGCTCACCGGCCGTGGCATAAGCGATTTCAGCCTCCACACCAAGCTCACCACCTATACGGTGCGCCAGATCATCCGCCCGGCCAATCCCGTCGTCTCCGAGGGTGCAACCGTCGCCGAGGCGGCCATCGAGATGACCAAGTCCAGGCTGGGAGCTGTCTCCATCGTGGACGGCGATGGACGTCTGATCGGGATACTGACGGACGGCGACCTCCGGCGTTTGATAGACCGGGGTGACCTAGCCCAGGAGAAAGTGGCCCGCCTGATGTCGCGGAACCCGAGGTGGGTGTCGGAAGAGACCCTTCTACAGGACGCTCTGGAACGGCTCCGCCAGGCTCAGGTCGACAACCTGGTGGTGGTTGATGCCGACACCAGACCTGTTGGTATGATCGACGTCCAAGATCTGCTCCGGGAGGGACTGATCGAATGAGGAGCCACGCGTGCTGACTCTTGAAGAGGACGAGATGAGAAGGCGGGCCTGCGGGCTCCGTCTCCTGCTATTCGACGTCGACGGTGTGATGACGGACGGGGGCGTGATCCTTGTGGGCCGGACGGGGGAGGCCAAACGGTTCGACATCCAAGACGGCATGGGGGTGACTCTGGCCCGGGCAGCAGGTCTGAAAGTGGGAATCATCACCGGTCGGGTATCCATGCCCGTTGATCGTCGTGCTAAAGAACTGAGCATGGACGAGGTATGCCAGGGTTATTTCCACAAGGAAGACGCCCTGGAGATGCTGATCGAAAAACACGGCCTCAATCCCTTGCAGATCGGCTACGTGGGGGACGATATTCTCGACCTTCCCGTAATGAGGCGGGTCGGGTTGCCCGTAGCCGTCTCCAACGCCTGTCCCGAGGTGAAAGACCACAGCGTCTATGTCACTCGGGCAAGGGGAGGATACGGTGCCGTCCGTGAAGTGGTCGACTGGCTCCTGGAACTCAGAGGGGAGAAAGAGGCTGTCTACCGGCGTTTTGCGGCAGGAAGACGGGAAAAACCCTGAGGGGATGCAAGGCGGTCTCCTGGGGGCCTGCCGACCCGAGGGTGATCATCTGCGACCCCCCCTTTTCCAGATCCCCGGAACTATTGAAGCCTGAACTTGATGGTTACAGTCCCCCACTGTTCGATCTGGGGCTTGTTGGCAGGAATGGCTCGAAAGCGCCACTTTCGGAGGTAGTTTGCAGCCACCCTTTCGAGTTCAACATCTCCGGCCCGGTTCAGAGGGATAACCCGATCTATCGTCCCGTCCGGGCGGACCCAGAATTTCATCTCGAACTCGGTTTCAATCCGGGCCTTCACATCCGGTACGGGCGGGACATAGGTGAGCTCTCGTCGAGAGACCGGCCCTGAGATTCCAAGCTTCCCGTTCTTCCCTTTTCCCGGGATCTTCTTTGCGGCTGTCAGGCAGAGGCGTGCCATCACCCTCTGTTCACCCGGATCGACCTCGACGTTCTCATTCTTGAGAGCATCGGCACCAATCTCCACGGCCAACTCAGGGCCCGGGTAAGGTTGACCCGATCCCCTCGCCTCTTCGAAGGCCTTGGCCACCTCCTTGTAGAAAGGCCAAGCCTGCAGAGCCTGTTCTTTGGACGCCGCCTTCTGCACAGGAGCAAAGAGCACATCGGCAGAGGGGGCTTTCAGGTTCTCTCCCAGACTCAACTCCTCCATTCTCTTTTCCAAGACAAGCAAGTCCACAGGGGGCACCTTCGTATCAGGCTGGACTCCCTTCCGGCCGGCTTCACGTAACCTTCCCGCAACGGGCTGGGGCAAGACCTCCAGGTCCACTCCCCTCGATCCTAGAAGCTGAATCGGGATGATACCCGAATCGTTCCCCATGAAATCGGGCAGCGCCATTGCCAGTAGGAGATGGATGGCAAGGGAACAGAAAAGAAAGATCAACAGGCCCTTCCCAACGGTGTTCTTCAATCCTACCTTCTTCCTCTCTTTCCGAGTTTCGTTGCGATGGCGAGCCTGTTCAAACCCGCATTCTTCGCGACGTCCATGACTGCCACGACATTTCCATGGATGGTGTTCTCATCGGCACGGATAATGACCATGGTGTCCCGGTTCTCCCTGGCCACCTTGTTGAGAACCTTCCTGAGTTCTTTCAGGCTTATTGGACCACCCGTCTCTCGATCCACATAGAGTTTGCCGTCTTTCGTGATAGTTACCTTGACCTCCTTCCGCTCCTTGGCTATTTCCCTGGCTGAAGATTTGGGCAGGTTGACCTTGATGGCCGGCGCACCCACAAAGGTGGTAGTCAGCATGAAGAAGATCACCAGAAGAAGGACCACATCAATCAGGGGGGTGATGTCCATTCTAGGATCCACCCGTTTTGTCTTCTTGAACTGCATTTACTCCTCCGTGCTGCCCTACCTCTCCTTCAGAAGATCGGCCACTCGAATGGAGTTCTCTTCCATCTCCATTATCAATGCGTCAGCCTTGTCCGCCAAGTAACGATAGACTACATAAGTGGGAATGGCAACAATCAGTCCTGCCGCCGTGGTTATCAAAGCCTCTGATATCCCTCCGGCCAGATCGCCGGGATTCCCCACTCCACGCATGGTAATCACCTCGAAGGCTTTGATCATTCCCGTCACGGTACCCAATAGACCGAGAAGAGGGGAGATTACGGCGATCGTGCCGATGACGTTTATGTAGCGTTCCAGGACCGAGGCCTCCTTCCGTCCCACCTCCTGAATGCTCTCCTTGATGACCTCCCTTCGCTTCCCAAAATGGCGGATGCCGGCGAGGATGATATTCGCCATGGACGATTCATCGGTTCGGCACCTGGTAATAGCCTCGGGTATTTTCTCTCGGCGAATGAGATCCTCCACCTCTATGAGGAAATCCCTCGGTATCACCCTGCTTCTTCGCAGGCTCCACAAGCGCTCCAGGAAAATGGCAAGGGCAACTACAGAACACAGGGCGATCGGGATCATGACCCATCCCCCTTTCACTATCATAGCATACATCTCCGCCTCCTATTGGTTTCCGATTCTCCGGTCGATCTCCTTCAGTATGTTTCTAGCCCTCTCACGCACCGCCTCCGAACGGGACGTCTCCATGAGTTTCGAACAGACCCGCCTGGCTTCGGCCCATTTTCCCTGTTCCACATAGATCTCTCCGGCCTGGAGCAAAGCCGTATCCACCTGTCGCCTCTGACCGGGATAGAGATAGATGGCCTTCATGAACTCAACGATGGCCGTGTTGCTGTCTCCCATTTTTCGGTAGGCTTCGCCGATTCTTACTTGGGCGAGACTGGCCACCTCGGGATCCCCCGATTTTGTCGCGCTCCTCAAGACTTTGACAGCCTCAGAATATCGCACGTCTCTGAAAAGAATCAACCCCAATTTGAGGGCAGCTTCAAAGCGGATCGGGTCATTCGGGTAGGTCTCCATGAGCTCGGCGAGCCTCTTTTCGGCCAGGTCTGTCCTTCCGAGCCTCTCGAAGCAATCGGCTGCTCTGAGATAGGCCTTTCCGGCCAGATGGCTGGCAGAGAACCTCACGGCCACGCGCCTGTACCCCTCCAAGGCCCTCCGATAGTCGCCGAGGGCGAAGCAACTCTCGGCGATTCCAAAGTAGGCATCCACAAGGTAGTTGCTCTTTGGATAGAGTTTGACTACACGGCCGAACTCGATGCGGGCCTTTTCGAAATCCTTCCGTTCCCTGTAGATCTCCCCGAGCTTGAATTGAGCATCGTCTGCGAGTTCACTCCTGGAATACCTCCGGAGCAACTCCCGGTAGGCACCGACGGCCATGTCCACCTCGTTGCTTCCAAGGTAGTACCCGCCCAACCTGAACAGGACATCCGCTCCCAATGGATTGTCAGGGTATTTTGATAGGAAGTCTCTGGCCCGATCCACGAAATTGGTGTATCTCTTCTGGCGCTCGAAGGTCAAAAGAATTCCATACTCCGCTTCCGGTGCCTCCTTGGACCGGGGAAAGTCCCGGATAACCTGGAGGTACGTGAGGGTCGCCTTCATGTAAAGTCCGAGGTTGTAGTAACAGTCCCCGATCCTCAACAGAGCCTGTGAAGCGAATCTCGAAGGAGGCGTGTTTTCCGCCACACGCCTGAATTCCTCCGCTGCCTCTTCATACATGCCTCTCCTGTAATGAGACCAAGCAATCCAGTACCTTGCTTCCACAACCAGAGGACTCCCAGGGAACTCTTCCGGAATCCTCGATAGTCGATCAACGGCGAGATCGAACCTACCCTCCCTGTAGTAGATCCGGCCCTCGATGAAATAGGCGCGATCCAGGCTCCCGCCACCTCCGTGTTCGATAAGCTGATCCAGATAGAATAGCGCCTTGGAATAGTCTTTTCTGTTGTAGAAAGCCTCTCCGAGTCTAAGTTGGACGTCCGATGATAGAGGATGATTCGGGTAGCGATCCAGGAGTTCAAGAAAACTCCTGATAGCAGAGTTCCAATCTCCCTCCTGGAAGTAGTAACGCCCCAGGCTGTTGAGCACCCTGGGATAAAAGTCCGGACTCCCCTCAAATTCTTTAAACAGTGCCATGGCCTTTCTCGGATTCCTTCTCTGCAGAAAAGCCTCTGCCATCCAATAAAGCGTTTCCTGCCGTCGAACCGAATCCGGGGAATTCTTGAGCAGGAGTTCCCAAGATTCAATGGCCTTGCCGTACCTTCTCTCCTGATATAGACAGAGCCCCATCTTGAACAGGGTTTCGTCCACGATCGTCTGCTGTTGCGCCACATCTCTGGCAAGCCCGTAGGACGTGGCTGCCTCCTCGTATCGCTTCAGGTTGTAGAAGGCTTCGCCGAGGTTGAAATAGACAAGAGCCTTCAAGTCGCTCTCGGGATGGATCCTGAGAAGCTTCCGGTAGAGCTCTATTGACGCTGAATAGTCTCCCTTCTGAAGATAGGAATAGGCGATATCGAAAAGGGCGTTGTCCGTGCCCTCGAAATATGGAAATCGCGCAAGCAACGCTTCGTAGGTCTTCAGAGCCTCCTCGCTCTCATCTTTGCCCAGGTAACCTCTCACCAGTGCACAGAGAATCGAATCCGCCACAGGACTGTCGGGTGATTCCTGGAGATATCCCTTCAGTACGGAGGTCCCCTCGTCATAACTCCCCGCACGGATCAGGCTGAGTCCCAGACCGAGGACGGCGTCGCCTTTCAGACGTTCAGAAGGACCGGAATCCACCACTTCCCTGAAAACTCCGGCTGCCTCTTCGAAGCGAGCAATACGGTAAAGATCTCTCCCAATGGAGAAGCGCACATCCAGAGCTCTCTGGTGGGTGGGATAGGTGGCAAGGAAGAGCCGCTTCGAGGCGATCCCATCTTCCATGTGTCCTAGTTTCGCCAGGGCCTCCCCGGTCCAGAAAAGGGCTTCTCTCGTGAGAGGGTTGTCTTTCGGACCCTTGGCAAGGAGCTGAAATTGGGAAAGAGCCTTCTCAAAGTCCCCCTCTTCCATAAAGATCCAACCAATGGAGTAGCGAGCCCAATCTACCATGGGATGGCCCGGGTAGTTCTCGACCACCTGCTGAAATCTCTTCAAAGCCTCATCACGTCTTCCCAGGTGATACAACGACTCGCCCATATAGTAGAGGCTGTAGCCGCTTAATTCACTCCCCGGATATGCCTCCGCGGCTTGTTCAAGGGATTTGATCGCCCCTTCAAAATTCCCGGAAACATACCGCTTCATGCCTTTCCTGTAATCGGCCTTGGCCCCCTGGACGACCCTGGCTGCAGAAGTAGGCACGGCTCCCGAATAGGCACATCCTGGTGCCTTGGCAGGAGGAGCACCCTTCTCCCCTCTCTCGACCCTCTGGAGTACTCCAAAGTCGACCCTCGGTTCCTCCTTGGCGCCACGGGCAACAAACGATGGAAGGGGCATTTCCGAGATCTCATGAAAAACAGAGGAATCCTTGCCAAAAAAGACTACTGCCGGAATATCCAAGTCCAGGGGTCTTTCCTCTCCCTTGATGGTATGACGACCTGTAAGGCTCAAAGAGCAGGCCAAAAGGACCAGTACAGTCGTCCTGAGAAGGGAAAATCCCCTCAACCCTCTTGGACACGAGGAGGAAGAGAGACGGGAATCAAAGAAGATCTTCACGTTGGACTACCCTCAAAATGTCTCACCGGCTGCCTAATAGAGAAGTAATTTTAACCAGTTAAAGGATTTTTGAATAATTAACAGAAAGGCCCTCCATTGTCAAGCAAAACGGGGCCTGAGCTTTCTCGCTTTCCGACGAAGAATTCTTTGCAATCTAGCTACCTTACATGCCTCGCTCCATTTCACGGCAGGCCATCTTACCCCTTCGGTCTGATCCGAGTTGCCACCTCATCCAGTAGCCAGCCTAACCTGTCTCCAATTGAAGAAGGTCTTTCGAGGCCTCTCCTGACGAGAAGAAAGACTCCAAGGGAGAAAAAGACCGCATTGGGGATCCACGTGGCTACCCATGGCGTCAAGACCGCTCTTGCGGCCAGAGCCTCCATGGCGGTCATCAGCACGTAGTACCCAAGGATCACACCGAGGCTCTTGACGAGACTGTATGACCTCCCGGATCTGGGGGGCCGTACCCCGATAGCGATTCCCAAAAGCCCGAACGCAATCGAGGTAAACGGAAAAGCGTATTTCTCATTGATCACGACTCTCTCGTGGATCGACTCCTCTCCTCTCGCCTCCTTCTCTCTGATCTCCTTCCTCAACTCCCCAATCGACTTCTCACTGTCCATGGTCCTGATCTCCCCGTTGCCTCCAAGAGAACCGGCAAGATCCAACCTCATGGAGTAGGTATCAAAATCGATTTTCCGGTAAAAGCTCTCTTCCCGGTCCGTGATATGGATGCTTCCATCCTCCAGTACCAGGATCACCTCCCCTTTATCAGGGTCTGACACCACTTGGGCTACTTTCGCGACAACGACCTGCCTCTGCTCCCTGTCCCTCTCATCCTGGATCAAGACCCCCTCCATCCTGTCCCCCCTGGGATTCATTCCATCGACATAGAAGACAAGCCCGGGGAAGCTGTCATTGAAGACACGGGGTTTCAACTCGATATGCACCTTGGTTCGGGCGATCTCGTAAAGCGTATTTCTGAAACTCCTGCTTCCCCAGGGAAGGGCATAAATCGCCATCAACGCGGCAGCCAGGCAGCAGAGAAGAGAGACCGTCAAGACCGGAGGAACCAGCTGAAACAGACTTATCCCAGAAGCCTTCATCGCCGTGAGCTCGTGGTCGCCTGACAGTCTTCCGAATGCCAGAAGCACACCGAGAAGCAGGGCCATGGGGATTGCGAAGACCAGGAAATTAGGGAGGACAAAGACGAAGAGTTTGATAACATCGACAAGGTTCACGCCCTTGTTGATGACCAGGTCTGAAAGCTTGAACATTCTCCCCACCAGAAGCACGAAAGTGATTACACCCAGTCCCATGCCCAATGGAGCCAGAATCTCCCTCAGCACATAGAAGAATATCTTCCTCCTTTTCAAGGTGGAGCTCCTCTTTCACTCCCGCCACCTGGTTCTCTGCTCTTCCTTCTGTCTTTCCACCAGGCGGCGAGTCGGGCCCTGATCTCCTTCTCAAACCCGCTTTCCCGTGGTCGATAGTACACTCTCCCCTTCAGGTTTTCGGGAAAATAATCCTCCTCCACGAACCGACCCGGATAATCATGAGGATACTTGTACTCTCTCCCGTAACCCAACTCCTTCATAAGCCTCGTAGGAGCGTTCCTCAGGTGCATGGGAACCGGGAGCGTCTTCTTTTCTCGGACGTCTCGTATCATATCCCGGTGGGCCGTATAGATGGCGTTGCTCTTAGGCGCGGTCGCCAGGTATACGGCTGCCTGGGCCAGTGCCAGATCTCCTTCGGGAGAACCCAGGAACCGGAAAGCCTCAGCCGCTGCTAGTGCCATCTGCAAAGCCTGAGGATCGGCGTTTCCCACGTCTTCCGATGCAAAGCGGACCATCCTTCGAGCCACGTAAAGGGGGTCTTCCCCTGCCTCCAGCATCCTTCCCAACCAGTAGAGTGCCGCATCCGGGTCTCCGCCTCGCAGGCTCTTGTGGAAGGCAGAGATGAGGTTGTAGTGTTCCTCACCATTCTTATCGTAAACCAGAGACTTCCTGCCCAAAACCTTTTTCAGGACTTCCTCTGTCAGGGCTCTTCCGGTTCTCTGATCAGAAGGTGCCAGTTCCACGGCGAGTTCCAAGGTGCTCAGGCCGACCCTGGCGTCTCCGTTGGCAAAGACGGCCAGGTTTCTGAGAAATTCATCGGAGGCCTTCACCTCCAATCCGCCCAGCCCCCTCTCCCTGTCGCCGAGTGCCCGCCTCAAAATCTCCATAATCTCCTCCACACAGAGAGGCTCCAAAACAAAGACTCTTGCTCTGGACAGCAGGGGAGATATGACCTCGAAGGAGGGGTTTTCCGTGGTTGCCCCTATCAGAATCAGGGTACCCCTTTCCACGTGGGGCAGGAAAGCATCCTGCTGGGCCTTGTTGAAACGGTGAATCTCGTCGACAAAAAGGACGGTCCTCTGGCCATGGTACTTCATCCGTCCCTTCGCCTCTTCGATGACCTCTCGAATCTCCTTAACACCGGAAAGAACGGCGCTGAAACTGATAAAGTGGCAGCCCGAGGCACGAGCCACGATCCGGGCTAGGGTGGTTTTCCCCGTTCCAGGAGGACCCCAAAATATCATGGAGTAGATATGGCCCTTCTCGATGGTGTCCCTGAGAACCTTCCCCTCCCCCAACAGATGCTGCTGCCCCACGAAGTCATCGAGGGTCTCGGGCCGCATCCGTTCAGCCAGGGGGGCCCACTGCCTCGACACCCTACCGGCCTCTCCTCCGAAAAGATCTCCCGCCGGCTTTTTCGGTCCTATTTGCATCCTCCTGTGAGCCACTCCAGCCGGGGCAAGGGTAACGACTCCATGCTCCCGGCCTGGAAAGAGCAAGGCACCTTACAGGGCAAGGATTCCCCTCAGATTCTCCCCCAGAATCTTCTCAACGGATAATCGGTCCAGGCCTGCCCCCTCTATCTCTCTGATGTACCGTTCCGGCCCTAGAAGGGGGTAGTCGCTCCCGAAAATGATCCGATCTGGACCAACTATCTCATGGGCCACCCGATAGACAACCTCCCTGTAAAGAAAAGGGCTGGCCGCTGTGTCATAGTAGACCCTCCGAGTCACCCGGGCCACCGAGGGCATCATTTCATAAAACACGAGCCCACCACCCCAGTGAGCCAGAATGATCACAAGGTCGGGGTAGGAAGATATGAACCAGTAGAATTCCTTCAGGTCCGTATCACCCTTGCCCGGATAGAAATGCCCCACGGTCTCATTGGCGTGGAGGAGCAGGGGCAGTTTCAGATCCACCGCTCCCCTGCAGATGGGAGCCATCCTGAGACAGTCCTGCCGGGTCATCTTCCGTGTATAGAAGCCGAGCTCTCCGATCCCTCGAAGCCCCCCCTCAGCACAGCGTTCAATCTCTTTCGGCGCACGTTCCGGCTCTTCCAGGCAGACCGAACCAAAACCCACCAGCCGGCCGGGGAAACGCTGGACAGCCTCCAGGATCGCATCATTCGTCATCACACAGAGGTCATGGCTCTGCCAGGGGAACCCGCACACAACGGCCATGTCGACCCCAGCGTCGTCCATCGCTGCGATCACGGACTCGGGTCCCACCAGCTTTGCCTTTTCGTTGCCGTATATCTCGCGAAAGGCGGGATCCATCTGGCAGTAACTATGCCGGTTCTCGCGCACCTTGCGGGGAAAGATATGGGTATGCCCATCGATGATCATGCCGTCTCGATCCAACCCTCCTAGATCGATTCGAAGACGCTCACGTCGCCTTTACCCCGCCGGACCACTCTCGGCTCCTCATCGGTCAGGTCGATGACACTCGAGTGCTCCGCCGCGATAATGCCTCCGTCGATAACGAGGTCGAGTTGCTTGCCGAATCTCTCTTCGATCTCGGCCGGATCACTGTACAGCTCCTCATTCACCGTATACACACTCGTACTGATAATGGGATGACCCAGTGAACGGACGATGCTCAGGCAGATCTGGTTGTCTGGAACACGAATCCCGACCGTCTTCTGCTTGGTAGTGGCTATCTTCGGCACGAGTTTGGTCGCCTCGAGGATAAAGGTGTACGGCCCGGGGAGAAGCCTCCTCATCGTCTTGTAGGCGTAGTTTGAAACCCTGGCATACCGGCTGATGTCGTCAAGGTCGGAGCAGATAAAACTCAATGGCTTCTTTCTGTCGTGTTTCTTCAGCCGATAGATCTTCTCTATCGCCTCTTTGTTGAAGAGATCGCAACCGATTCCATAGATCGTATCGGTGGGATAGCCGATCAGCCCCCCCTGCTGCAGCACCTTTACAGCCCTGTCAACCAATCTCTTCTGCGGATTCTTCGGGTTGATACTGATGATCATGCCTCCTGCCTCCTTTGCCGGAACCTCATCTTTTACTGTCAAGCCTTATCCCCAAGCGGTGACCCCATCGGGTTTCGCGGGTGGGCAGTTCCTGCCCCTTCCCGGCTTAGAGAATCATGTAGGCCTTAGCAAGCCACGCCTTGAACCCCATGGTCTTCCAAAAAGCTTCGGCCCCCCGATTCTCGAGCTGATAGAAGAGCTCGACATGGCCGATCCCTTTCTCCTTGAACCAGTCCAGGAGCCTGCTGCACAGTGCCTTTCCGATCCCGGACTTCCGCCTTTCCTCCTTGACGAAAACGTTCTCGATATAACCCACGCTCTCAGGGATAACAACGGATGGGTTCCTGTTGATCCGCCCCATGGCAAAACCAACTAGTCCCTCGGAGCCCTCGGCGACGAAAACGGCGTAGTTTGGGTCTCGAAAGACCCTTCTCAAATATGTCATGTACTTCTTCCTCGCATCGGGTGAAATCCTGTAAAAGCCGTCCATGGGACTTACAAGGGTAGCCAGCCCGAACCAGAGATCGGCAACCTGATCCAGGTCCTCCCTTTTCCACCCCCTCAGCTCCACCCTGTCCATTCCATCCCCTCCCATCGGAGCCCTCGTCTCTGTTCTTCCCGGTTCTTGAGATCAGGCCCTGCCGACAAGGAAGCTTCAAAAGAACAAAGAACCCCACTCTCCGTCCTGCTGGCTCCACTCAAAGAAATTCTACTTCTCAAGGAGAAAATACTCAACAGGGCAGGCTCGATCATCTCAAGGCGGATGCCCTATCCACGGGAAAGTCAACAGAAGAATTCACATCCTGCAGTACCGTGGCCCATGAGTCACGGCCCTTCTTGTCTTGGAGCAAATCTTGGAGCAAAACCGGGTCAAATCGGCGAGCACACCCCTTGAATGAGAATCGGGAAGACCGGATACTCCCTGGCCTGTTGTCCGCAACCACAGGCTTAGACAGAATCTATCCACTGGATTTCCACAGTCCATCCACACCTGTGAGTTCGATACCTATCTGAGATAGAACCGGTTCTTGTCAGGACGTCTTGCCATGTATCCGAGAATCAGTCCCACCAGAAGCGCTCCGGCGGCGATGAGGTAGACCTCTTTGCGTCTTGTCAGGCTTTGCCCCACCCCGGCAGTCTCATCACTGCTATCCTGTGCGATTCTCTGTTTCAAATCCCCCAGTTCAGCCTTCAAGACGGCCTCTCTGGCCCTGAGGGACTCCAGTTCGGAAAGTTGCCTCTTCAGAGATGCATTCTCATCCCTAAGCCTCGCAAGGAGCAGGGATGTGCCGCCCCCCTCTCCTCCCGATTCCCGAGTGACTGGAGATGGCTTACCGACCCCCTGCTGTTCGAGTCGTTCCAGGGCGGCCGACTTGTTCTTCACCTGTTTCTGCAACTGTTCAATGGTGAGAGACAACTGCCTGATCCGGTCCTTGAGGTTCTGGATCGTGAGGGACTCAATCCTGATCCGCCCTTGCAGCCGCTCGATAACAACAGACTTGGGCAAGTCCCGTACGAGGTACTTCTTCAGAACCCATCCGGTTCTACCGTCCTCCAGCTTCACCTTCGCCCAACCGTTATCCGTCTCAAGCACCTCCACTGCCGTGTCCGAAGGAAGAACGGCTATCGAGGGTTGCTCTAACTCGGGTGTATTCCGGAGGGAGAGATAGAGGCGGTCGGTCACATACATGGTTTCAGCCAGTCCAACCCCGCTCATCCAGCAGAGAGAGCACGCTATTAGAAGGAAAAAGGAGTACCTGATCCTGTTCATCTTCCGTCGCCCACCGACTGGCTATCCACTCACAAATCTCCCAGTGCCTCTTCCGCGAACTGTCTCAGTTCCTCGTCCCTGGCAGTCATGGCGAGAATCTCCAGCTTTGACCTCAGCCCCTGCTTCTCCAGGGCGGTTCTCCCACCGTATTGCTTCCTGAGTGCCTCAATGGCCCGGCGTACGACAGATGGTTCGTCATAGTCGAGCAAGAGAAAGAGAGTGCTCCAGTCGTCAGGAAGACCGTATTCTTCGATATACGTGTTGACAGCCTCGCCGAACCGAGGGGACCCGTAGGATTCATATATCGCCCTGTGGTCGTCCTTGTGCTTGTCAGTCCCTTTCTTGCCCATGAATAGTCTCTCGGCTTCTTTCCGGTACTGTTTCTGGAGCCAACTCGAACGGGAGGCTTTTTGTCTGGTTTCGGATCTCTCGCGGGACACATGGGAACTCCGGTCTCTCCTCCGGTCTATCTCCCTCCAGCTCGGCCGATCCTCGTCATAGTAATCCCTTCGACCCATTGGGCTGTCCCTCTCTTCCAACAAACCCAGAATCTCCAGAGAACACCCGGCCGCCGAATCCTCGACAAGCCAGTTGCTAAAATCATGCCCCAGAAGCTCTGGGAAGTCAACCTCTTAAGGATTTTGTTGAGTTTCCTGACTCTTGGAGAACACCCTTGCCTCCGGGCGGCATTGCGGAAGCGGTGGGGTACGCATCAAGGGGGAGGGGGGAGGGGAAGGGTGGTGTTCGTGATTCGTGTTCGTGAGTCGTGTTCGTGGGTCGTGTTCGTGGGTCGTGATTCGTGTTCGTGATTCGTGTTCGTGATTCGTGTTCGTGGGTCGTGTTCGTGGGTCGTGATTCGTGTTCGTGATTCGTGTTCGTGATTCGTGAGTCGTGTTCGTGGGGAAGGGGCAGGAACTGCCCATCCGCGAACCTTGATAGGGTCACCGCGTGAGCTCAGGAGCGAGGGGACAAGGGCGTTCTCCTGCCAAAACAGAAAGAAATCGTGAAGTCATATACTTGCAAGAATCCTCGGCCGAAAACCCAGGAAACTCCACCTTAAGGATTTGCATGTTGAACACCAGATATTCGACTCTCTCCGGTGAACCCCGGGTTATCGAACGTGTGGTATCCCGTGCACATGGCAGGGCCCGACGGTCTCTGCCTCCCGGAGAACTCAAAACCAAAGTCTCTTCCCGGGGTGGCGGCCGCCCCCGGGGTTGAATTTCTTTTGCCCTCCACATTAGAATTAGATCAATTTTCAACATCCGTGGGTTCCGTACTTGAAGCGGTTTTACCGTGTTCTTTCCTGTCCGGGCCTGGGAGAAAAGTCATGAGACGGTATGTGATTGTCGGGAACGGGGTTGCAGGAACCACGGCGGCCGAGTCGATCCGGCAGGTGGATAAGGCCGGGAAGATCGATATCTTCACCGACGAGCCGCAGCCCTTTTACACCCGTATCAGACTCCCGGAGTATCTTGCCGGGGAGGTGGATGAGGAGAAGCTCGTCGTTCACAAACCCGGATGGTATCACGAGCATTCGATCGAGCTCCATCTGGAGGAACCTGTAGTACTTGTCGATCCCGAAAAGAGAGAGGTTCAAACCACCAAGCAGGCTGCCTATCCGTATGACCGCCTCCTGCTTGCCACCGGCAGCCACCCCTTTGTTCCACCCGTCAAGGGTGCGGCAAAGCGCGGTGTCTTCACCCTCCGGTCCTTGAAGGACGCCGAGAAGATCCGAGAATATGCTGCCAGCACAAAGAAGGCAGTTCTCATCGGCGGGGGCGTCTTGGGCCTTGAAGTGGGAAACGGATTGCGCCGGCTTGGCATCGAAGTCTCCGTGGTCGAGTTTTTTCCAAGGCTTCTTCCACGGCAGATGGATGTTCCTGGAAGTGAGCTTCTGAAAAGACAGATGGAGACCATGGGATTCAGATTCTATCTCGGGGCGAGGTCGAAGGAGATAGTGGGAAAGGCCCGAGTTGAAGGGGTGGTTCTCGAAGAGGGCCCCACCCTTCCCTGCGACATGCTGCTTTTTTCGGCAGGCATCCGCCCAAACCTCGATCTGGCAAGGAGCCTCGACCTCGAAATAGAAAGGGGGGCGGTCGTCAACGACCACCTGGAAACCAAGAGACCGGGTGTATACGCGGCAGGAGACCTTGTGGAGCACAGGGGGCTTTTCTACGGCATCTGGCCCGCGTCACAAAAACAAGGCGAAATAGCTGGAATCAACATGGCTGGAGGCGAAGCCTCGTATCAGGGAACCGTAATGTCGAACCGCCTCAAGGTGGCAGGTATCGACCTGATCTCTTCCGGGAATATCGACTCGGATAGAAATCTGAAAGATCTGGTACGGAAAGACGAGGGAAAATTTGTTTATAGGAGGCTGGTCCTGGAAGGCGGTGTCATTGTCGGATGCATCCTTATGGGAGATATTTCAGGGCATCGAGAGATCCTCCACGCCATGGAGAACAGAAGAGACGTGACGGCCTTCAAAGGAGATATCCTCGCAGAGGGGTTCGATTTCCAGAAACTCGAGAGATAGGGAGGAAACGATGGACAAGTGGCAGTGTACGGTATGCGGATACATCTATGACCCGGAAAAGGGAGACCCAGACAATGGAATCGATCCAGGCACCCCTTTCGAAGAACTCCCTGACGATTGGGTCTGTCCTGTGTGCGGAGCCTCCAAGGACGAATTCGAAAAAACCTGAACCCGCACAGGCTCTCTCCTGCCCTGATCCGGGCGTGTCAATTTGATCTTCTTTTGTTGCCGTATTGTCTGTCGATCAGGGGAAAATGGCTGGGCAGCAAATCCACAGTGTGGAGGGGTTTCGTTTTAGAGACCTCCATCCCCTTGTTTCAATCGGGACCGCCAGCGACAGATACGCAGGCTGGCTCGGGCAGATCTATTCCGAGCAGCTCTACAGGGGTAGGATATCTCAAAGGCTCAAGACGGTGGGAGGGGGATCCTTCAGGGAGGAGGTCCTGCCCGTCAAATCAGTCGAAGAGTACTTTGAACATTTCTCTGTTCTCGAATTGGATTTCACCTTCTACGGTCTCCTGCTCGACGAGGATCTAAGACCCACGCAGAACTACAGGGTCCTTCAGAGTTACCGCAAGTACATGGGTGCAAGTGACCGGGTGATCATCAAGGTCCCCCAGGTGATTTTTGCCCAGAGGCTTTGGAGAGAGAAGAGGTTCGTTGAGAATCCCGACTATCTTAACCCGGAGCTCTTCACCCGGCGGTTTTACCAACCAGCCGTGCAGCTGTTTGGAGATCTGCTCCAGGGACTGATCTTCGAGCAGGAGTACCAACCGAAGCAAGACAGAACCTCTCCCGATGCCTATGCACTGGCACTCGACGGGTTTCTCCAAGAGATCCCCAAGGACAACAGGTACCACATAGAGGTCAGAACAGAATCCCTCCTTTCAGAACCCTATTTCAGTGTTCTCGAAAAGCATGGAGTCGGGCAGGTCCTGTCGCACTGGACCTGGCTCCCCTCTCTCCGGAAGCAGTTTACGCTGAGTGGAGGCAGGTTTCTGAACCGGAGTGGACAGACCGTAGTGAGGCTGATGACCCCTCGCGGAGTGCGGTACGCAGAGGCATACGCAATGGCCTATCCTTTCAACAGGCTGGTAGACGGCATGATGAGCCCTCACATGGTGGACGAGACGGTCGAGGTCATGTCAGAGGCCGTTGATCGAGGCGTGCATGTCAACGTGGTGATCAATAACCGTGCAGGCGGAAACGCTCCAATTATCGCCCAGAAGATCTCGCGGAGGTTCCTGGAGGCGAGACATGTCTGAAAACCCGGACTCGATAAGGCCCTCGTGAGAGGAAGATCTCGGTACCCTTGTGGGAACCCGAGGCTCTGTCTTCTCCTCACCACGGCAACACAAAAAAAGGCCGGTCCCGTCAGTGCCGGAGGTGGGAGTCGAACCCACACGGCCGCAAGGGCCACGGGATTTTGAGTCCCGCACGTCTACCAGTTCCATCACTCCGGCTTAAAGCCCGTCCATCACAGGCGGAAAGCAGATCTCCGCTCCCCCCAAGGCACGCGGCCGAGGCCGACGGATCGCGAGACGACCTCCCAGCCAGAGATGATAGCCTATAGGCTCTCTCCTGTCAACAGCGAGTGAGGTTTAGTTTCCTGACTTTTGGAGAACACCTTGCCTCCGGGCGACATTGCCGGAGCGGTGGGGTACCCATCAAGGGGGAGGGGGGAGGGGAAAGGGCGTGTTCGTGGGGCGTGAATCGTGTTCGTGATTCGTGTTCGTGGGGCGTGTTCGTGAGGCGTGAGGCGTGTTCGTGATTCGTGTTCGTGTTCGTGGGTCGTGTTCGTGATTCGTGTTCGTGTTCGTGATTCGTGTTCGTGTTCGTGGGTCGTGTTCGTGAGGCGTGATTCGTGTTCGTGGGGAAGGGGCAGGAACCGTCCACCCGCGAACCTTGATAGGGTCACCCCGTGAGCTCAGGAGCGAGGGGACAAGGGCGTTCTCCTGCCAAAACAGAAAAAAACCGTGAACTCATATACTTCCAAGAATCCTCGGCCGAAAACTCAGGAACTCCACCGAGTGAGGTCTGCTTAGCCTCGTATTGAAAAGGCCGGCCCCCATGATGGAACCGACCTTCCTGTCGTTTCACTATCGTGTCCTACCCTGCATAGACAGGAAACCGCTCACACAGTCCCGAGATCTCCCGGTTCACACGACCCAACACATCCTTTCTGGCACGGTTGGACAGGGCAACATCGATCAACTCTGCTATACGGGCGACTTCGGATTTTCCCATTCCCCTGCTGGTAATCGACGGAACACCGAGTCTGATGCCACTTGTTATTGTCGGATTTTCTGGGTCATAGGGCACGACATTCCGATTGACGAGTATCCCCACAGATTCAAGAACCTCTTCGGCTACGCTCCCTTTCAATCCTTTCGGCCGCAAGTCCACAAGAACCATGTGATTCTCCGTCCCCCCGGATACCACTCTGTACCCTCTTCTGCCGAGTTCTACCGCAAGACAAGCCGCGTTTTCCAGGGTTCTCTCCTGAAGATTCACAAAGTCCGGCTTCATTGCAAGGTTGAAGCAGACGGCCTTTGCGGCCACAAGATTGAGTGTGGGGGTACCCTGGCTGCCGGGGAATATGGCCCTGTCGATCCTGTCAGCGTACCTCTCCCTGCAAAGGATAACCCCGCCTCTTCCCCCTCTCAGTGTTTTATACGTGGTAAAGGTCACAAAATCGCTGTAGGGAACCGGGCTGGGAATGACTTTGGCCGCAACCAGGCCTGCGATATGGGCCATGTCCACCATCAGATAAGCCGACACATCCCTGGCGATTGCGGCCATCTTCGGGTAGTCTATGAGCCGGGAGTACGAGCTTGCTCCTGCCACGATCATCTTCGGCCTGAATTCCCTCGCAAGACGGCTTACTTCGTCGTAGTCTATCAACTCGGTTTCTCGATTCACGCTATAGTGGGAAAATCTGAAGCACCTACTGGTAGTAGAAGCAGGATCTCCGTGTGAAAGGTGGCCGCCGTGAGAGAGCTTCATGGAAAGAACCCTGTCCCCCACCTCGAGAACGGAGAAATAGACGGGCAGGTTGGCCGAAACACCGCTGTGGGGCTGGACATTTGCGTGTTCGGCGCCGAAGAGTTGTTTTGCCCGCGAAATCGCCAGGCTCTCCAGCTCGTCTGCGAGAGCGCATCCCGAGTGGAAACGCCTGCCCGGATAACCCTCTGCCGCCTTGGCATTGAAGACAGATCCCTGAGCCTCCATTATCGACTCCGGGGCGTGGTTCTCTGAAGCGATGAGATCTAATGTGCCGTTTATTCGAGCCCTTTCGGCTTCGATGATCCCGGCGACTCTCGGGTCGTCCTTAAGTAAATCAGACATGGCCATTCTCCGCTTTCGCCCTGGTCGGACTGCATCGTTTGGAAAGCCCGACCGAGCTCTTCAGTATTTCCCAAAATCGCGTACAGCCTCATACATTGCCATTATGTTCTCTGGTGGAGTTCCAGGACTCTAGGTGATCGGTGTCTCATCACCACAACGTTACTGATGCCCTGGCGTGCACAACGACGAGAGGCTGGAGAGGGGCAACATGGCGGGTCGTTCTAGAGGAAGCATCCAAAAACAAAGAACTTCCGTGAATTCTGTTCAAGCCTGGGGGTCCTCGGCTCCTGCGCAAAGGCGGCGACCGGATTTGAACCGGTGAATAACGGTTTTGCAGACCGTCGCCTTACCACTTGGCTACGCCGCCGAAAGGGCCCTCCCCAAAGGCCCAAAAAGAGAGCGGGAAACGGGACTCGAACCCGCGACCCCAACCTTGGCAAGGTTGTGCTCTACCAACTGAGCTATTCCCGCACCTGATCCTCTTACATATATTTATCTACAATGGAGAGCAGCCCTTGTCAATACAGAATCTCTTCGTAGTTTGCCGAGCTCTCTATCGGCGAGTCTTGCGAGTGCTTGACCCTGTATCTGGTTCTATGCTTCGGCAGGAAAACCCCTTGTTGCTTTGCTCCCAAGGTCTTCCGGTGACCCAATCGGGATTCACGGGTGGACAAGCACGGCCTTGGGTGGCGTCAAGGACCCGGATGATCCCCAGGAGACCTCGAACCAGAGAAGCGACCTCTTCTGCAGCTACCGGTTGTAAATCCTGTAGAAGTGGAGAACCTTCTTGACGAAACGGCGGGTTTCTTCGTAGGGGGGGACGGAATTGAACTGCAGGACAGCGTTTTTCCCCGCATTGTAAGCCGCGAGGGAGAGTTCCAGGTCATTGCCGAAAGTCCTGAGAAGCCGTCTAAAATACCTGACTCCGGCGTCGATATTCTCCCGGGGATCAAAGGCGTCTATCACGGAGAGATTTTCAGCCGTCGTGGGCATAAGCTGCATCAGACCCATTGCCCCGGTACGTGAAACCGCCTGTGGGTCGAAATCCGATTCCGCCCGAATAATAGCCTTGATCAGAGCGAAATCCACGCCGTACTGTCTGGAGGCCTCCTCGATCAAGTAGTCAAACCGGTCTTTGTCTGAATAGTGAAACTCGATGTCCCCATCCTCTTTCAGATAGAGAACGTACCTGGGGCTCGTGGGCACATTCGAGAAATGGACCACCCCTTCCTGATCCACGTACTTGTAAATTCCGGCTCGGGCCTGGCGCACCTGGCTGAGATGTGAGGCGACAAGAAAGGCAAGACCAAACCATGCGGCCCTCTGTAGTCCCCTTCCCCGAACCTGCCTTGCCCTGGATCTCGGCATTGATTCAGGATACCCTGGGACCAACTCTCCAACCACCTCCCTTTGTTGATCCCTTTAGCAATCCGAATGCCAAGTCTCACACCGCAAGGTCCTCCCCTCTCCATGAGGAACGGCCGGGCGTCTCGAACATGGATAGGCCCCTTTGACCTTTGCTCAGGGTCGATCTGGAAATGGCCTGTTCCCGGCCACGCTATCGGCCGTTTCCCGTCCTTCCCGTTCCCGCCCATGCTCTGCCCTTCTCGATGAGATGGACCACACGCCGCCCTATGTTCTCCAAGGCGGCACCTATGAACCTCCTGTGGCATTTCCACGGGAGTTTTTCGGCACAGATGACAGCGGTCGCCCCCTTGCCGGCCACTGAGAGGAGAATTTCCAAACCCCGGCTGAAATCAGGAGACTCCATGTAAGCCTCGTACCCTCCCTTCCTGTATCCTCCCAGGTACCCGCCCAGATACAGGTAGTCGAAGCCCTCGGCCGCCAAAGCCTTCTCGAGGTTCTCTCTCCTGAAGTGCTCGAATCTGCTTGTGGGGAACCGCCTCACATCCACTACGCTGACAATACCATAACAGTCCAGGATCTCGATGAATTCCTGGAACTCCCGATTGCTCGTCCCCAGGGTATAGATGGGACGGGAAAGGTCTGGTTCATGATTCAGAGGCCTACCCATGAAGGATTTCTCCAGTCCTGACAAAGCTTCCTGTTCCAGACGGGCATTACGGAAGCGGTGGGGCACCGGTCGAGGGCAAGCAGGCGCCGGCCTGAGCGCAGTCGAAAGGAACGGCAAAACTCCGTCTTCAGAACGGGGAAAGGGCAGGGATTCCACCGGGCCCAACAGGGCGCTCTCCGTCGGAATCCTCGGATAGGTCGAGTCTGACACTTCCGAGACGGACCGTCCTGACTCTCCCCAGGTCGGCCTGAGAGGGGACAACGCACACCAGCACCCCTTCGCGGCGGCTCAATTTCTCGACGATGCCCAGGGCGACAAGGAAATTGTCCGGCCCGTTGAGCCCCACGAGCAGCCCCTCCAACTCCCCCTGCCCTCCCCCCTCGATCTTCCGGCGATGAGTTCCGGTCAGCCCGGTTCTTCTCAGATCGACCTCATGGAAGCGAACCCTCCTGAAATACTCCTTGAACCGACTCCATCGGTAATTCCGCCTCTCCTGCTGCGAGCGGATCCTCACAGGCGGCAGGCAAGGGAGCCGGTGGATCACTCCTCCTTCGAGCCCCTCCTGAATCCTCAGGAGGGGCTCGAGCTCCCCGTCACGCTGGAGGGCAAGGATATGTCTCGGCCCAAGCAGGTCCAGCTTCTGGTACTTCAGTTCGATAGCATCCTCACCTGTCACGTATCCCGTTGTGTCGATAAGGGCGACTCGCCCTCGGTCCACCAGGCAGCGCTCCAGAAGTTTCTTCAGTCCTATAAGGGTCTCCACCCTGTGCCCCCTGGGAGAGGTGGATCCTACAAAATACAGCTCCCCTGCCTGGGGGACCCCGCCGGCGCCCCAAGGCGCCCCAACCAGAGCCACACCCTGTGTAGTCGGCGGTCCCAAGATGGATTGCCCCATGTCACCATCGATATAGGCCACCCTTTCTCCCCTGGCAGAAAGTTCCCGGGCCAAGAAGCGGATGAGACTGGTCTTGCCCGTGTCCGGAGCGCCCAGAACCATGACAGGACCTTTCTCATCCTGGATTACCGGAACAAGCCTTCTCCACTCGCCAGGCGGATCAAACGTACCCTTTCCCCAAGCATCATTCCCAGACACCGCGGCCCGCTTCCCCCTTTGGATTCCGAAGGCACTCCCCGGTCCGTGCCGGGAAGGACTCTCTAGCCCGTCATGAGACGGTTCAACCTCCTCAGCGCATCGACTCTGTCCCGCTGTCCGATTCTTGCCCTTCTTATAGCCTTTTCCAGCAATGAGATGGATCGGTCGTAGATCTCCCTGTCCACCGGGTAAGGATGGCCGTCCTTGCCCCCGTGGGCGAAACTGAACCGGGCCGGGTCCCTGAAACTGGGGCAGGCTCCATATACCAGCTCTGCAATAAGACTGAGAGACCGAATCGTCTTCGGCCCAACTCCCTCAATCCCCAGGAGAGATTCAAAGTGCTGGGGTTGACGCTCGTAAATCTTGGTGAGAGTCTTCTCTATCCGGTTGAAATCTATATCCAGGACCCTTATGTCATGGTGGGCCGGCAGGGTCAGAGTCCGGGCTTTCTTTAGCTCTCGAACCACCCGATCAGGGGTCTCGCAGGCCACAACGCTGACGGCTTCCCGCGATTGCCGGCTTTCGGCGGCCACCATGTTGAGACCCGGCTGCCGGGCATCGCAACACACCGCCTGGTGGGGCTCGCAGACAAAGTCGTGATCGTCTCCGCCCAGCCAATGGTACCGCCGGGCATAGCGAGTCTCGCAATTCATACCCTGCTGGACCACCGCCCACTCACCCTTCTCGGTGAAGAAGAAGACATGGTGATAGAGCTGATATCCATCCTGCACAGCGGCACTGTCCACCTTTGCAGCCATGCGACTGGCGTAAACCAACCCATCCGGATCCAGAGACAACCTTCCGCAGTAAGCCTCAATCGTCTGAGGCGTTTTCCTGGAAGCCCTTCCCTTGCCCCCTGCCGCATAAAAACCGAGGTCCCCCTCGAGTCCGCCGATCCCCTCTTTTACTGCTCCACAGACCGTGGTAGTCAAGCCGCTGGAATGCCAGTCGAAACCCAATACACAGCCAAAAGCCTGAAACCAGAAAGGATCTGACAGCTTCTTAAGCATTTCAAAGGGCCCCATTTCATCGATCACGAGGATGACGATCTCCCGGGCAAGAAGCTTCATCCGCTGGAAGAGCCATCTGGGAGCCCTGCCCCCGTGAAGGGGAAGATTGGCGATCCCTGTTCTCATCTCGACCTCTCCAGGAGGCCTCAGTCCGTCACTTTGTATACCGTATCATGCTCCCTGACACGGTCCTGCACCTTGATACCCACATCGGCGCCAGGGCCGGCCCTGTCGACGTTCCGGTTCTCAATCTGCATGGAGCCGACCTTCTGTGTGAAGTCTGTAGTATGCCCCTGAACATGGATCGTATCGTCGACTGAAAGAGTCCCCTCCAACTTGACTGCTGCCACGCCGATCTTTGAGAAATACTTGATCACTGTTCCCACCTTTTCCTCTGCCACGGTAAACCCCCTTTCTCGATCCCCCCTGCTCTCATCCTCACGCAGGGGACGACATCGCCTCCAGCTCGGTCGGGGAAATCGGCCGGAAGATTCAGGAATCGGCTCCTCCCCCGGCTGTCCTTTCCCATGATTCTACCGACCGCCTGGAAGACCTGATCCACTGGGATGTCCAGAAGACATCGCCGCACCTTGCACCGCGCCATGGCCTGCCTATCGCAAGGCGCACATGAGATATCCTTGCTCACCAAGACGATCTTTCTTCCCCTGGGAGCCCACCTGGCAGGATCGCTCGGCCCGAATATGGCCACTACGGGCACCCCGACGGCGGCAGCCAGATGTGTCACCCCCGAATCGTTCCCTATGAAGATCGAACACTTCTCCAGAAGAGCCCCCAGTTCGGGAAGGGACAGGCCTTCAACGACCACAGACCCCTCCGGCCTGCGGCACTCCAGCAACTCCTCCCTCACCTGCTCCTCTCCCGGACCCATAATGAAGAGAATCATGGCCTTGTAAGCAAGGCGGAGGGCTTGTGCGAGGGTCCGGAAGCGCTCAATCGGCCACACCTTCGCGGGGCTGCCGCTTCCAGGGTGGATGGCTATCAAGCGGCTTTCGGAATCAATGCCGAGGCTTCCCAGCAGCCGCTGTGCCTCAACCCGGTCCTTGTCCGAAAGACGAAGCTCCGGGACATCGCCGGGTACCGGCAGTCCCATGCACCGGGGCAGCGACAAGAGATGATCCACCATGTGAACCTTCTCGCCCCGGGGAGGGAAGGGCGGGACCGCAACAACCCTTGCCCCGCTGATCGCCTGCAGGTTACGGACAAAAGGACCTTTGCCAGATCCGACGACACATATAAGCTGGAAGGTTCTGAGGAAATCCTCAAAAGCCCGCGGCGGCCTTTTCCTCTCCTGGTAGAGAAGAGCCACTTCCGCCCTTTCTACCGAGACGACCGCGTCTCCGTAGTAGCGACCCTCGGCGAGCTCCAAGATCCGAGGGTACCCCATCAGTGTCACGTGGGCATGAGGGATAGACCGGCGGAGAGAAGCCAGTGCCGGCAGGAAGCAGAGAAAGTCACCCAGAGCACCCTGATGGATTACGAGGATTTTCTGAATGGGTCGTTCCACCTCCCGCGCCCCATGTTCGGATTCCCGGCGGGCTCTCTCCCGAACTACCCGCCCTTTCATCCACAGGGTTTGTGGAAAACCCTGTGGAAAACCCTGTTCACCCGGCAGTCAAGTCCTTCATAATTCGTAATTTTTGGCGTTTTGCCTAAAAACTGTGCAACAGAAATACCTTTCTATATCAGACACTTACATTCCTATACCTGACAAACCTCCATCTCTCCACGAAAACTGCCGGCCCCTTTCTCTCCCGTCTATGATCCAACGCCCCTCCTGTTTCGGTTCTTCAATGAAAAATTTAAATCCAATTCTGGGATCTTGTCAATCCATTCCTCGAAAACACATCATGGATGGCTTTTGCCGGGGACTCTCCACTCGCCTCTCTGTCCGGAGGCTGTAGAGCCCCCGGGAGGCGAGCCCTTTTTTCGTGGTATGGAGAAAGTCAGGAGGGAGGGAATGAGACAGGTGGGGCCTGGTTAGGGAGCAGAGGCCGAAACGTTCCGGTCTTCGGGTGGGTTCAGGTTGAGGAGGGCTCTCCTTGCTGCTTCCCTCACACCGGAGTCGGCCTCGCTTTCGAGGACCTCACGGAGGACCCCTTCGAGCTCAGGATCTCTGATAGCCCCCAGGGCCTGAACAGCCACTTTCCGGATGGTTTCGTCCTCTTTCTTGAAAACGCCCTTGCTTCTCAGAATACCGAGCAGCACCGGAACGGCTCTCGGATCCCCTATCTTCCCGAGGACTTCCATGGCAGTCTGCCGCATAACGTCGGATTTGAAGCCCTTGAGCTTCTTTTTCTCCACGAGGGGGATAATATAGGGCACGGCCATGTTGTCTCCGGCCTCTCCGAGGGCTCTCAAGGCGAGAAGCCGAATCTCCTCATTTCCGTCTTTCAGGAGCTCACAGAGAATCCTGGTGCTTCCCTTCCCACCCAACCTGCTCAGGGTCTTGACGGCCTGCTTCCTCACCCGAATATCTTCATGGTAGACCGAACTTGTCAGAAGGTCTGGTGAGAGTGTCTTGTCGCCGATTTCAGCGAGTACATAGAGGGCTGTCTGAACGACGTACCACCGGTTGTCCGCAAGACGGTGTACGATCTCCCCTGTGATCTCCTTTCCCATAGACCGCACTACCGAGACCAATCTCCTTCGCACATCCGGGTTCTCCTCCCTTTCCAGCGCAAAGAGAACCGATTCGAGGACCGCCCTTCCCAAGAGTCTCAAGATGGCCAGGGCCTCGTCCCTTCGGGTCTTGTCTCCTTGCCCGAGAGCACCTGTCAGCTGATCGGTCAAATCCTGGGAAACCAGAGAGTCACATCGCTGTATCAGGGGTTCCAGGAAACCCAACCTGGAGAGGGCGAGCAATGCCCTGGCAGCAACCCTGAAGCGGGCCTCCAGTATCTCTCTTTTCAGAATCGCCGCCAGAGACTGGAGAATCGCTTCCCGCACGTGTTGCTCCTCTTCCCCCTTGACGGCCCCGATCAACTTCTTTAGGAAGAACAAATCGGCCCTTTTGAATCTCCCCGAATCCTCCACGATCCCGTAGAACTGGCCGAGGTAGGAGGCTACAGCTCTTCGAGTCTCAGGATCATCCGTTTTGAGCCCGGCCACCAGGGCCTTGAGAAGCCTGGCCATCTCAGGCCCCATTCTCTCCTCTGCGAGTTTCGGGGCAACCTGCCTGATCCGAACCAAATCGCTCGGGGCCAACTGCGTTCTCGAGGCCAGGCGCTCGACTTTCTGGCCGAGGGTAAAGCTCTCCCAGAGGATCTCATCCTTTAGACTCTCCCAGGCCTCTTCACCCATGCCGGATCCGATCAACTCCCTCCCCAGATCTTGTGCGATCCTCTTTCTCCGCTCCTGAGTGGGCAACACCTTCTTCACCACCCTGGCCAGTATCTCAGGTGATCTGAGTCCTCCCCTGTAGACATTGCAGATCAGACGAATCGCTTCTTGGTCTGAGAAATCCGTTACGATAGAGTCAAGCCTATCCTCCGGCCGGTCTGCATGGTCAGCTCTGTATCTATAGATGGCTGCTTGGGCGTCAGGACTCAAGGAAAAGACGATCCGGGCCATAATGCCCAGGCATTTCTCCGATCCCCCCCACTTGCTTTCCACAAGACGAACCATCCGCTCGATGGCCCGGTTGGCCGATCTGGCCAGTTCCGATTCGTTTCCGCCCCTTTCTCTTACCTCAGACAGCCCTGCATCGATCATCTCTGCAACCTTGGCCGGAGCTTCCTCCAAAAGAGCGCCGAGATCCTTCTGGTCCCCCGGCAATGCAGGTACCTTTCCCATGAGGAAGGCGGCAATCACGGCCTCGTCAAGCCCCTCGCCGGTATTGAGGGAGTCCTTTATCTTTGCGTATCGCACCTCGTTGGCCACCACATGGGAGACGCCGCGGCTCTCGAGAAAGCTCTGGACGCCTCCACCGGCGGTCAGCCGATCAGGGTCCTGACTCATGCAGTCAAGGAAAACCCTGAACTCATCTTCAGAGATCTCAGGATAGAAGACGAGGCCGTCTATGTTTCGCGTCACCAATTCTTCAACGAATTTCACAATGAACGCGTCTGCCCCTTCCACAGGTGCCTCCCCTACGAGCAGGGTATTCTCCACCACACCGAGGGATAGTTCCCCCTTGTCCTGAACCATCTGGGAGAGTACTCCGAAGGCCTTTTGCACACTGGCAGCAGTGGTCGGATGGTCCGGTGCATAGACCCTCATATTGACCAACGCGACGTTGAGAAGACGAACAAGATTGTAGAGAAGGGTATCCATTTGAAACCATCCCGGGTTCAGGGGAATAGATTCTCACGGGCCGGTAGTGCATGTTTCATGCCAAAACACCAGATCCTCAACTGTCCGGAATTATGACAAATCGCTGATCCTCCTCAGGAACTCCCAGGGAGCACTGTGCAAATACTTCCTTGCTCCTGACGCTATCCGGGTTCGCGGCGTGCACTGCCTCTCCATTCGCAATGCCCTTCCGGTCAACCACACCGCCTCCCAAAGCACCAGAGGGATCCAAAGATCACCTCTTCCCAACCCAGAGCCTATGACCTCTGGACGTTCGCTCTATCCATTCCTACGGGTCCTACCATACTCATATCCACTCTCTCAACCACAACCCTACCTCCCCATAACCAAACCTCCCCATCACCTTAACCCTCACCAGGGGGATACCATGTCTATTCCGAGTCCCAACTCCACAAAAAGAACCGATTGACTTTTTTTCAGGAGATGTTAATTTCTCTAGATTCTGACGGAAATAAACCACTCGAAGAAAGGGAAGCCATGCGTTCGGACATTATGAAAAGAGGGCTCGAACGGTCACCGCACCGGTCTCTCTTCAAAGCCATGGGCTACACGGAAGACGAACTCGGTCGGCCGATCATAGGTATTGCAAATTCCGCCAACGAGCTCGTACCCGGCCACATCCATCTGGACCGCGTGGTCGAGGCGGCCAAGGCCGGCATCCGCCTGGCCGGTGCAACTCCCATGGAGTTTTCCACCATCGGTATATGCGACGGAATCGCCATGGGCCACGAGGGAATGAAATTTTCTCTTGCTTCCAGAGAACTGATAGCGGACTCGATTGAGCTTGTGGCCTCTGCACATCCCTTTGATGGTCTCGTTCTTGTCCCGAATTGCGACAAGGTGGTTCCTGGAATGATGATGGCCATGGCTCGGCTCGACATTCCCGCTCTTATCCTGAGCGGGGGGCCCATGCTGGCGGGTCATTGGGACAACTCCGTTGTCGATCTCGTCACGGTCTTCGAAGCGATCGGGAAGGTCGCCTCAGGGCAGATGGACGAAGATGAGCTTCGCGAGCTCGAGAACCAGGCATGTCCTGGACCCGGCTGTTGCAGCGGCATGTTTACCGCCAATACGATGAACTCCCTTTCAGAAGCCTTGGGAATAGCACTGAGAAACAACGGGACGGCTCCTGCCGTGTCGGCGGAGAGAATCAGGTTGGCCAAGGAGGCGGGGATTCAGGTGGTCGCTCTTGTTGAGAAGGGAATCAGGCCTTCGGACATCCTGAGCGAGAAGGCCTTTGAAAACGCCATCGCGGTGGATATGGCTCTCGGGGGTTCGACAAATACTGTTCTCCACCTCCCTGCCATCGCCCATGAGGCGGGGATCAAGATCGATCTGGAGAGATTCAACGAATTCAGCGAGAAGGTCCCGCAGATCTGTTCCCTTTCCCCTTCAGGCCCCTTTCACATGGAGGACCTCCACCGCGCGGGCGGCATCTATGCCGTCATGAAGGAACTCGCCGGTCGAGGGCTGATCCACTTGGACGCCCTTTCGGTAACAGGAAAAAGGATGGAACAGAACCTCGAGGATACACGGATCTTCGACCACGACGTAATCCACTATGCAAACTATCCCTATCGATCCAGGGGCGGGCTGGTCGTCCTGTTCGGGAACCTGGCCCCCGAAGGAGCCGTTGTGAAGCAGGCGGCCGTGGCAACGGAGATGATGTCACACCGGGGTCCTGCCCGGGTCTTCGATTCGGAAGAGGAGGCTGTTGAGAGCATAAGAAAGCAGGCCATAAGAAAGGGCGACGTAGTCGTGATCCGATACGAGGGCCCAAAAGGGGGGCCGGGAATGAGGGAAATGCTGGCCCCCACCTCGGCCATTGCCGGCTCGGGACTCGACAAGGATGTGGCCCTCCTGACGGACGGACGGTTTTCAGGAGGTACCCGGGGTGCCGCGGTAGGCCACATATCCCCTGAAGCGGCAGAAGGAGGCCCTCTAGCCCTGGTTCAAGAGGGGGACATCATCGAAATCGACATCCCGGCAAGGAAAATCTCTCTGAATGTTGACGAAAAGACCCTGGAGCAGAGAGCAAACCAGTGGAGGAAGCCTCCTCCCAAGATCAAGAAAGGATACCTCCGCCGCTATTCGCAACTGGTGGGTTCGGCAGCCACAGGAGCCGTCCTAAGAGAGTAGGAGATCAAGGCCGCTGCCCGAGTTCCTTCATCACCCGGTGTCGCCTGCATCTTTCGGCGATTATGATCGCCTTGATCTTCTCCACCGCTTCCCCGATCTCTTCGTTTACGACAACGTAGTCGTAGTCGTCCAGCCTCTCCATCTCCGTTGAGGCGTTCCGGAGCCGAAGGTCGATCATCTCCTGGCTTTCGGACCCCCTCCGCAGGAGTCGCTCCCTCAGATCTCCGATTCCGGGGGGGAGTATGAAGATGAAGACTCCCTCGGGAAACATCCTGCGAATCTGCCGGGCTCCATGGGTGTCCACATCCAGGATCACGTCAGCATCCCTGGCCACGAACGCCTCGAGGAGGTCCCTGGAGGTGCCGTAATAGTTACCGTGGAGCTCGGTCCATTCGGCAAAGGCACCCGCCTCGATCATCCTCCTGAACTCCTCAGGGGAGACGAAGTGGTAATCGATCCCTTCCTTCTCACCCGGCCGCGGGGGCCTGGTGGTGTAAGAGACAGAGAATTCCATCCCGGGGAGCTCTCTCATGACTCTCTTGAGCAGAGTCGTCTTTCCCGTTCCCGACGGCGCAGAAACCACATAGAGCCTTCCGCCGGTCATCCCTCTGCTATCCCTTACTGGACGGCTTGTCATCGGACATGAACCGCTGTGTGACCGTTTCGGCCTGGACCGCGGAAAGGATGATGTGATCGCTGTCGGTGATCACTATCGACCGGGTCCTCCTTCCCTGGGTGGCGTCTATCAGCTTGCCTGCCTCCCTAGCCCCTTCTTTCAGCCGCTTCATGGGAGCCGAACTCGGCGTCACTATAGCCACTACCCTCGACGCCACGACAATGTTTCCGAAACCAACATTCAGGAGCTTTGGTGTCATCTCATACCCCCTAAGAAACTACATCCACAAGATCTCACAATTTCACAGAATCATTCGATATTCTGAATCTGCTCTCTCATCTTCTCCAGTTCACCCTTGATTTCCACCACCCAGTGGGAAATCGCCTCGTCATTTGCCTTGGAACTGATGGTATTCGCTTCACGATGGATCTCCTGGAGGAGAAACTCTAGCTTCCTCCCCACGGGAGCTTCCCCGTCGATCATCCGCTCCATCTGGGCGAGGTGGCTCGCCAGCCGCACAGTCTCCTCTGAAATATCGCTCCTTTCAGCAAACAAAGCCACCTCCTGGTTGAAACGGATGGGATCTACATCCGTCCCCTTTAACATGTTCTGGAGCTGCTGGCCCAACCTCTGCCGGTAATGCTCCACAACTACGGGCGCCCTCGCCTTGATCTCCTCGAGAAGACCACAAATGGATCGAAGTCTGTTCCGCAGGTCCGTCGTGAGCTCTTCCCCCTCTCGCCTCCGCATGGCTTTCAAGTCGTCAAGACACCGGGCGATGATCGCCTTGATCTCCTCCCAGTAAGCTTCGGCCACCTGCCCCTCTTCCACAGGAACGATGATCTCCCTGGCCCGGGAGATCATATCCATGCCTATCTCACCCCTCAGCCTCAGTTCGGCCTTTATCGTTCTAAGGGCAGCGAGATACTGGCGGGCCATTTCCAGGTCCGGTTCAAGGCGGTATCCCACCGATTGGTCAGAATCGAGCCTGAGAGACATATCGAATCGCCCGCGGGAAAACCGCGATTTGATCAACTCTCTTATACGGCCCTCAAAGGCATTCAGCTTCTTGGGCAACCTTAAAGTAATATCACAGAACCTATAGTTAACAGACCGAATTTCCACTGAAACCGAGCCTAATTGGCTTATCCCTTCTGCACTCCCATATCCTGTCATGCTCTCCAAGACCGCTCTCCTTGGTCCCCTGAAAAGTCCTCTGATTCAGACCGGGGTGGATTCCTCCAGATGGTCCGGACCACTCGTTCCGCATCCACCAGATCCCCGCCGAGTGCCCGCCTCAGGCCGACCACTCAGTTGGGAAAGATATGTCCTTCGAATGGCGTTGAATATCCGTATCGTTTCAGGCTGCCTGTAGTCGGGATAGGTCCAGTCAAGGGAGCGATAGCTCTTTCCGTGGTATATCAGGGTCAGGTCGGCATAGATCCCATCCCTCAGGTAGGGCCGGTGAGCATACGCCTTGGTCGTTGCGAGAATCACATGCTCTCCAGAAAGATAGCCGGGATCGATATTGACCCGCCTCCTTCCCCGGTTTGCGTAGTCCTCCTCGATCCGGTTGGTCCGGTGTTTCACGGAAGGGAGGGTTTCAGGGGCGATCAGTCTTTCAAATGCCAGAATCCTCCGCTTTAGGTCAGGCCCCATCTCCGGTCTGTAGTAATCCGTAAAGTCAAAGACCATCCACGGCCCTACAAAATCCGTCTCCCCGTAGGTGCCCTTCAGATCCGCCAGGATCCCCTCCACCAGATCCTCGCGAGCCGTAATGACGCTCATCACCAGCTTGACCGGTTTGGGTGACCTCGGCTGACCCATCCCTGGCCAATCCCTCCCGTCTTCCTGGACCGACTCCGGGTCGACCTAGTGATTTCCATCCCCACCCCGGGGGACACAACAGAGACGCCTACCGGCTTCTCACAAAATGGACAAAAAACTCCCTGTTCCCCTTTGCCCCCTTGATGGGCGATTCGATGACCCCCCGTGCCACCAGTCCCAACTCCTCGCCTGCCCGCCGTACCCTTTCGACGACTCTCATCTGCTTGGTCCGGTCCCTGATGATCCCTCCCTTTTCCACTTCTCCTCTTCCCACCTCAAACTGCGGCTTCACGAGGACCACCAGGTCGCCTCCTCTCTTCACCATCCCCCTGAGGCGAGAGAGAAACTTCTCTACCGAGATAAATGATGTATCCACCACGATGAGGTCTAAAGGCTCGCCGACCTCCTGGAAGTCGAGGTATCTGATATTCGTCCTTTCCAGATTGACGACCCGGGGGTCCTGCTGAAGCCTCCAGGCGAGCTGGCCGTATCCGACATCGACGGCAAAGACCCTGGCAGCCCCTTTCTGGAGCAGGCAGTCGGTGAAACCCCCTGTTGAAGCCCCCACATCCATCGCCCTCTTACCCCTGGGGTCGATTTCGAAGGCCTTCAAGGCCGCTTCCAATTTCAGCCCTCCCCGGCTTACAAAGGGACAACCCCTTCCCTTGAGGCCGAGGGAGATATCGGGTCTGACGAGTGTGCCCGGCTTTTCAACAGGGTTTCCGCCTGCCACCACCTTTCCAGCCATGATAAGCGCCCTGGCCTGCTGCCTGCTCGAAGCCAGGCCGCGTTCCACCAGAAGCCTGTCCAACCGCTCCTTCGGCCTCATACGGAGATCTTCTTCAGATCGAAAACAACGGCCTTCCTCTCTGGTCGTCCCTCTTCACTCATCCACTCGTCCACCGCATTGAAGATTCCCGCCTTGTCGATCCCGTAGATCCTCCTCAAGCGTTCCGGTGGCCCGTGTTCCACAAAGACATCTGGAATACCGAGGCGCCTTACCTTCACGGCATCGAGTCCCCTTGCCTGCAGGAGTTCCAAGACGGCACTTCCGAACCCCCCCTCCAGAGCATTCTCCTCCACGGTGAGAACTCTCCCCGTCTCCTCGCTCAACCTGCAGATCAGTTCCGTGTCCAGGGGTTTCACAAATCTCCCGTTCACGACCGCAGCCTGAATCCCATGCCTGGCGAGTTCTTCGGCGGCTTCAAGACTCGGAAGGACCGTAGACCCAATGGCAAGGATGGCCACATGGTCTCCGTGCCTCAGCAACTCCCCTTTTCCTATCTCTATGGGCCTCCACTGGCGGTCCAGGGGGACTCCGTATCCCCGCCCTCGAGGGTATCTGAAGGCCAAAGGCGACTGCGCCACTCTGGCCGTCTCCATCACGTGCTGTAACTCATTCTCGTCTTTTGGCACCATCACCACCATGTTGGGGATATGCCGGAGGTAGCAGAAGTCGAAGACACCATGGTGAGTGGGGCCGTCCTCCCCCACTATGCCCGCCCGGTCCAGAGCAAAGGCAACGGGGAGATTCTGGAGGCAGACGTCATGAACGATCTCATCATAGGCCCTTTGCAGAAAGGTCGAATA
This sequence comes from Deltaproteobacteria bacterium, assembly GCA_019308905.1. Taxonomy (NCBI): domain Bacteria; kingdom Pseudomonadati; phylum Myxococcota; class Myxococcia; species Deltaproteobacteria bacterium. The sequence continues at coordinate 84,373 of JAFDHF010000003.1, read as the reverse complement.
GATGGCCACAAAGGGTTTGAAACCCTCCACTGCAAGACCGGCTGCAAAGGTCACCGCGTGTTGTTCGGCAATACCTATGTCATAGAAGCGGTTCGGAAATTTCTTTGAGAACCCTTCAAGCCCTGTTCCGCCGGGCATGGCAGCCGTAATCGCAACGACTCTATCGTCTCTCCTCGCCATCCGACACAGGGTTCTCCCGAAGACCTCGGTGTAGGTCTTCGCTCTTCCACGGCTCAACTGTTGAAGGGGCCTTCCGCTCCTCAAATCGAAGGCTCCCACCCCGTGGAAATGGGCCGGGTCGCTCTCGGCAGGACCGTAACCCTTTCCCTTCTTGGTGATCACATGAACGAGAATAGGCCCGTCCATCTCTGCCACGTTCTCGAAGGTTTCGATGAGATGGTCCAGGCGGTGCCCCTCGATCGGTCCCACGTATTTGAAGCCCAGTTCCTCAAAGAGAACCCCTGGGGTGAGAAAGCCCTTGAAGAACTCCTCCGCATGCTTGGCCCATCGGTAGAAAGACTGGCCAAGCCCCGGCAGGGTCTGGAGAAAGGACTTCATCTCGTTGCGAAACCGGTTGGCGAGCTGGCCGGTCATTACACGGCTCAGATACGAGGCGAGGGCACCCACGTTAGGGGATATGGACATCTCGTTGTCGTTCAGGACCACAATAAGGTCCCGGTCAAGCATACCAGCCTGGTTCAGCCCCTCAAAGGCGAGGCCGGCCGTCATCGACCCGTCCCCTATTACGGCTATGACCTTGGCCTTCTCACCCTTCATGGATTTCGCCTCGGCAATACCCAGGGCCGAGGAGATCGATGTTCCGGCATGGCCCGTACCGAAAACGTCGAAGGGGCTCTCCTCTCTCTTGGGAAAACCACTCAACCCTCCCCACTGGCGGAGAGTCTGAAACTCCTCAAGCCTTCCCGTCAGGAGCTTGTGTGCGTAACACTGGTGTCCCACGTCCCAAACCAGCCTGTCTCTTTCGAGGTCGAAGACCCGGTGCAGGGCAATGGTCAACTCAACCACGCCGAGGTTGGAAGCGAGATGCCCCCCGCACCTGGAGACCACGGAAAGGATCTCCTCGCGGATCTCCCTTGCCAGTTCCGGGAGATCCTTCGGCTCGAGGCCTTTAAGGTCATTGGGTCCACCGACCTGATCGAGTAATCTCGAAAGATACGACGGCATTTCCTTCTTGTCCTCCACCACTGGCTGCCCCGGCCTAGGATATCCGACTGGCCAGGTAGCGAGCGATCTCTTTGAGAGGCTCTGCCCGATCCTGGAAAAGGGCCAGATGGGCGATCCCTTCTCCGATGATTTCATTGGCTAGACGTCTGGACTCCTCCGTCCCCAGAAGCCCCGGATAGGTCGCCTTCTTTCTCGCGGCATCGGTCCCCACCTTTTTCCCAAGCCTTTCCGAGTCCCCGACCACGTTGAGAACGTCATCAATAATCTGGAAGGCCAGACCGAGCTTTTCACCATAAAGGGTGATTGCCCTCAGTTCTTCAGGCGCGGCCCCTGCCAGCCTCGCCCCTGTTCTCAGAGACGTCACAATGAGTGCCCCGGTCTTGTGAGAATGGATGTACTCAAGGGTCGGCAGATCCACATCCCGTCCCTCTGACTCTATGTCCACAACCTGGCCGCCCACGAGCCCGCTGAAACCGGCTCCCAGCGAAACTTCGTTGATGATCCCTATTGCCACCTCGGCGTCCACACCATGGTCGAGGGCACCCTGACTCATGGTTCTGAAGGCCTCGGTCAAGAGGGCATCACCCACCAGGATGGCCACAGCCTCACCAAATACCCGGTGTACGGTAGGTTTTCCCCTGCGGAGATCGTCATTGTCCATGGCCGGCAGATCGTCATGGACCAGGGAATAGGCATGAATAAACTCCAGTGCACACGCAAATGGGAGAATCGAATCCCCGCGCCCCCCACTGGCATCGAAAGCCGCCATTGCCAGAATAGGCCTGATCCGCTTTCCTCCTTCCAGAACACTGTACCTGATGGCCTTGCACAGGGAAGGAGGATAATCCATCTCCCGGGGAAGCATCCTGGCCAAGGCCGCGTCTACGCGTTTCTTTCTCTCTTGGAGATAAATGTGGATGTCCAAAGAAACCCCTGACTCAGAGGTCTTCCCCTTGCCCCTCCGGCCCCTGCTCTAGTTCAAAGGGCTGAGGTTCGAGGACGCCCTCCCTGTTCCTGAGGAGGATCTCGACCCTCCGTTCGGCCTCATCGAGCTTCTCACTGCAGAAATGGGAGAGACGTATGCCCTCCTCAAACAGCTTGAGCGATTCTTCCAGGTCCAAATCTCCGCTCTCAAGCCTGGAAACGATGCCTTCCAGACGATCGAGCGCCTTTTCGAACTTTTCTCCCGCCATAGGATGCTTTTTCTCCCCCTTACGACCCCAAACGTTCCGTATTATACCCTATTCCCCCGCACCGTCAAGCCGCAGGACCACCGGACTTCGTCGGCCAGACTCCCCCTTTGTCTCCTCCACGCGGCATATCAGCCGTCCCTGATGGAGCCTGACATCGACCCCCTCACCCCGCCTGACGGCCCTCGAGTCCCTGACGATCTCCATGGAAGGGATCCTCCGGACAATACTGTAGCCCCGCCTCAGGATTCTCAGAGGACTCATCGCTTCCAACCGGTCCATAGACCTCTCCAAAACCCGTCTCTTCTTGCTCAGGAAATCGGTGGCAGCGCTGTCCAGCCGCTCTGCCCTCTGGCGCAAGGAGTCGCGGAGACGGTCCACCTTCTGCCGCGGAGATCGGTACAGCAGGTTTTTCACAAGGCTCTCGAGGCGCAGCCGTCTTTCATCCAGCATCCTCCCCATGAGGCCCGCAAGCCTGCCCACCCTGTCATCCGCCCTCAACCGCAGTTCTGCAAGCCTTCTCCTGGGGTCTTTCAGCCGCCTCTGCATCCTGGTCCACTCATCACGCCTTCTTCTCAAAACCTTTTCCACCCCTCTGATGAGCCTCTCACGCAGATTCTGTATACGAAAGACAAGCTCGGCCTTGTTTCTTACCACCAGCTCCGCCGCAGCCGAGGGGGTCGGCGCCCTGAGGTCGGCTACAAAGTCACAGATGGTGAAATCCACCTCGTGTCCCACGGCCGACAGGACCGGCTTTTCCGCCTTTTGGACCGCCCTGGCGACGATCTCCTCATTAAAGGCCGAGAGGTCCTCCAGAGACCCTCCACCCCGGGCCACGACGATCACGTCCACATCTGTGCGCTCGTCGAGGTATCCGATGCCTCTGGCTATCTCCTCGGAGGCCCCATCTCCCTGGACTCTCACGGGGTAGATCAGGACACTCACGTTCTCCCATCGCCGCTTCAACACAGTGAGCATGTCCCGAATCACCGCTCCTGTCGGCGATGTGACAATCCCGATCTTGTTTGGGAGGAAGGGAAGAGGCTTCTTCCTGGCACGGTCGAAGAGGCCCTCTGCCTCAAGGCGGCGCTTCAGCTTCTCAAAGGCAAGTTGGAGGGCTCCCACACCCCGGATCTCTATCAAATCCGCGATCAGTTGGTATTGTCCCCTCTGGGCATAGACGCTCACCCTTCCCCGACAAATGACTCTGAGACCATCCTCCGGTTCAAAATGGAGGCTCCTCGCCTGAGACCTGAAGATCACCGTCTGGATCTGGCTCGATTCGTCTTTCAGGGTGAAATAGAAGTGCCCGGAGGGGGGTACACGGAGATTGGAAACCTCCCCCTCAACCCAGATCTCGTCGAAGTTGGATTCCAGGATATCTGTAATCTCCGCAGTAAGGGCGCTCACCGTATAGATCGGGCGAGGAACAAAGGCCATCGGTCGCTCCTGTCGGACCGCTCGTCGGTCCTCAATTATAGCAACCTACACGGCACGGTCAAGGTTTGGAGAAAAGGCCACCCTGTTGACAATCCGGGCAGCTCTGTCATATCATTGATTCGGATTCCTCGGTCGGCCCGGGGGCTTTTTGTAGAGGACCGGTCATGTATGAAATCAAAATCGAGGATCACTTTTCTGCGGCCCACTATCTCCGGGACTATGAAGGAAGCTGTGAGGCCCTTCACGGTCACAACTGGAAAGTGGAGGTGGCAGTCTCGTCCCATAGGCTGAGAGAAGGAGGGATGGTTCTCGACTTCAGGGTTCTCAAGGAGTCCACCCGCACGGTCCTCGAAGGGCTCGACCACAAGTACCTGAACGAGCTTCCCTATTTCCTCCAGATCAACCCGTCTTCCGAGAACATTGCCAGATATATCTTCGACCGGGTCAAACCAATCGCGGACAAGTACAGGGTCGATCTGAACAGAGTGACCGTCTGGGAATCCGAGACTGCATGCGCTTCGTATTATGGGGATAGCCGTCATGATTGATATCCAGAACGAGCGAGACTACCGAAATCAAGAGATCAACAAGGTCGGTGTAAAGGGCATCCGGTATCCCATAATCGTACTCGACAAGGCCAATGGGCTTCAGCATACCGTGGCTAATGTCAACATGTATGTCGATCTCCCCCATCGGTTCAGGGGAACCCACATGAGCCGGTTCGTGGAAATTCTCAACAGGTACAGGGGTGAAATCGCCATAAAGACCTTCTCAAAGATTCTCAGCGAGATGAAGCGGAGGCTCAACGCCAGAAGCGCTCACCTGGAGGTGGAGTTTCCCTATTTCATAGAAAAGAAAGCGCCCGTGAGCGGGGCAAAGGGCCTCATGGAGTATGTCTGCCGCTTCTGCGGCTCAAGCAACGAGAAGGAGGATTTCTATCTAGGCATCACCGTGCCCCTCACAACCGTCTGCCCCTGTTCAAAAGAGATAAGCGATTTTGGTGCCCACAACCAGCGCAGCGTTGTTACTGTGCAGGTCCGGTTCAAGAAATTCATCTGGATCGAAGACATTATCCAACTCATTGAAGGGTGCGCAAGCTGCGATGTCTTCTCCATCCTGAAACGCCCGGATGAGAAACTCGTGACCGAGCGGGCCTATCAGAACCCCATGTTCGTCGAGGACGTCGTACGCGAAGTGGCCTCGAGGCTCAGTGTGGACCCCAACATCACTTGGTTCACCGTGGAATCGGAGAATTTCGAGTCCATTCACAACCATAACGCCTATGCCTATATCGAGCGGGAGAAAGTCTGAGAGCCTAGTATCCCCGCCGGCCATCTATGATCACGTCCAGGTTCCTCAACATCTCCTGGACCCTGTCGCGCCTGTCCCGCCCGTCCTTCTCTGCTTCCGCATCAGCCTCGCCCCCACCCACCTGATAGAGGGTCGACCGGTTGCCTTCGTCGTCCTCCACTTCCCAGATACCGGTGCCGGTGCGTCGCTTCCCAGGCTCTTTGGATCTCGGAGCCACCTGTCGCATATTTTCACCTGCGGCGTCGGCTTTGGGGACGCCTCTCCCAACTGACGGAGAAGGAGAGAGGAGGCGGATGGAGATGGTCGTATCCTTGTGGAATTCCATCTCCCTCATCTCCGGGATCCGTCCCTCTGACGTGACGAGGACAGCGTGCCTTCCGGCGGGAACGTCTTTCAGAATCATCACCCCTTGGGAGGCCTCACCCTTGGCTTCACCATCGAAGACGATCTGTGCTCCCGGGGGATCCACCCTGAGGGTGACGGTAACCCTCTTTGGAACAAGATGGACCTTGACGGTTCTGTCGCCGTTGAGATAGATGCTCTCCTGGACAGGTTCGTACCCCTTCGCCGTAACGGACAGATTCCGGTTACCCTGGGGAACCGACCTGAACAGGGCAATGCCGTTTGCGCTCCTAATCACCTTCCCGTCCAGGGCCACAAGAGCCGCTCCGGCGGGGGGATCGACAATCACAGTGAGGGTGGCTTTCTCCACCGCCTGAAGCATGCGGCCGACCGTTGGATCCTTCTCGATCTGAACCTCAGCCACGCCGAGGATCTCACCCCTTGTGTCGATGAGTCTCGCGTTCACGTCAACCGTTGGACCCCGGTCCGTGATGACACCCATCACTATGGCATCGACTCCGATCTTTTCGCATGCCGGTCCGACCGTATCCTGGTCGAAGTATGCCTCCATCTCGATGCGCTCCTGCGCGATCAAATGGTTCAGGAGCCTTCTCTCCAGGACCTTTTCGAATCTCCCGGAGAGGAAGAGCCTCGTAATGAGTTTCTCCGAAATGAAGGCCCCCAACTCGCTGTGGTTTCCCCGAGGTCCCAGCAGGTCCACCACCGCTACCTTAGGCTTCTCTTCCGGTCCGAGGCATTCCAGCATCCCCCGGGCCAACTCGTTGATTCCCATCTCAAGGGGTACTGGACGCGCCTTCGACTCGGCCTCCCGGGAAGGACGCGCCTTACCCCGGCCCCAAACCCCACCCCCGGAAGCACACCCGAGCTGGATAAGCAGCCCTGCCAGAGCCAAGACCTGTAGTCTCACTCGCATACCCTTGAACGCCTTATCAGGACTCATTGAGGGTCCGCCGAGCGATGGGTATCCCGCCGCTCCCGCAATGTCGCGCTTGGACAAGGTTGTTCTTCAAACGTCGGGCTCCAGGCAAATTTTTCTTGATCAAAACCGAACTACCTGATATAAGTCAATAAATCGGATCAAGCTTCACTCCGGATGAGAGGAGACATAGATGCCTACGGGAATCCTGACGCGTCATTTCCGCTTCCGCTTACCAGTCTATCTCTTGATGGCAGTGCTTGCCGGTTGTAGCGCCAGGAAACCGGCTCTGCCTCCGGCCTCTGCTGATACCTCCGGCCAGGAGATTTCGCAGGAAACCCTGAGAACTCTCATAGTCTCTCTCAACAAGCGATACGAGGACGTGGACGACCGCATCGTGGAGAACAGCCGCAGGGTGGAAGCCCTGGAAAGGGAAGTCGCATCGCTGCGAGCCGCTCTCCGGACCTCGGCCACCCTGCCTCCTCCGAGCAAGACCAGCCCACCGGCTCCGGCAGCCGCTAAGGCCAAGGGAAAATCAGCCTCCACTGGACCGTCGCCCCCTGACGAGCGTAAGCTCTACCAGGAGGCTTTCAAAGCCTATTCACGCGGGGAATATCGAGAAGCCATCTCTCGATTCGAGGAGTTTCTGGCAGCCTTTCCATCAAGCGATCTGGCCGACAACGCCCTCTACTGGATCGGTGAATGCTATTACGGCAACGAGGATTTTGAAAGAGCCGTCTCCGCCTGGCTCAAGCTTGTCGACCGCTACCCTCTCGGCAACAAGGTCGCCGATGCCCTGTACAAGATCGGGGTTTCATACGGGCACCTGAAGAATCCCCAGAAGGCACGGGAATTCCTCACCCGTGTGATGGACAACTACCCCTTCAGCGATGCAGCCGCAAAGGCCAAGACTCGACTCGACGAACTGGAGTAGAAGGTCCCTCTCGGCCCGGAGATCTTGCGAGAGGGCCCATTCATTCTTCCATTCCCCTTTTCTTCTGGTTGCGAATCGATTCTCTCATCCGCTTGAAGGCATAGTGGACAATCTTTTCCTGGTCCGCTTCATCTATTGCAACGAACTTTACCGCTGTTTCGAACTCCCCCTGCCCCTTAGCCCGGACCCTCTTCACCTCGCCCAGGAAGACCACTGCAACCGGCGGAGTAAAGGGCAGCAGGAGCCGCATTGCCAGGAGGGTTTTCGCGTCGATTCTCTCCTGGTTTACAAACCGGAGCCCAGACCCGCTGATGTTGACCGTGGTGGCCTGCCTGAAAAGTGCTTCCTTCTCGCGGTCGAGGAGGGAGAGAATCCGGTCCAGTTTCCTGTCCATCTCCTCCAGAAAGGATGCGAGCCTGGGGTTCAGGAGGTCACCATCCATATCCACCACGAGTCCCTCGGAGGGACTTTCGCTGGTCCCCATCTCTTCCTGAATCCTCAGGAGAACCCCGTCTGGATCGGCCTCGTAGACGGCCCTCTCCACGGGCCGGTACTTCAGCCGGAGAAAGGCACTGACCCTCAAATGGTCTCTCCGATCCACGCCCCGGCAGACAAGGATCGGAAAACGGCCCTCTCCTGTCAGCACACAGGGCAGATCGAGATCCGAATAGGCTGTCCTCCCCACGATGGTCGCTTCCCTGCCGGAAACAAGAACCGCCTCGGCGCCGGCCCCATCCTCGACCTCCAGTGAGATGAGCCCCCTTGCGCGATCGAATGACCGGACTACGCACGGATACTGCCTCTCTTCCACACCTGTGGCCACTCTCAAGGCAATCCGCTGTCCCTTCTCGAGTCTCCTCACCAATACTGCCCCCTTCTGTGCAGGATTGATCACCGAGACCCGGCAGCCCACGGTGAAAAACCGCCCTATCTCCGAGCCCTAATGCATATGCCGTGCCAGGATGCCGCTCGGCGCCGGGTCCTCACGCTGCTCGATGGGCCGGGTTAGATAGGTCCATCTGGAGAAAGGCCTCGACCACGGTTCTGTCGAACTGCGATCCCGCGCACCGCTTGAGCTCGCGTGCTGCCTCTTCTGGGGTCTTGGCCGGCCTGTAGGGACGATCGGATGTCATGGCGTCATAGGAATCCGCCACGGCGAGAATCCGAGCCAGAAGAGGAATATCTCCACCTGCCAGGCCGTCGGGGTAACCCTTTCCGTCCCATCGCTCGTGGTGGTTTCTTACGACAGCCGTCTCCACGGGGAGAAGCGCCAGGGGCCGAATGATATTCTCTCCGATGATCGGGTGGGTTTTTATGAGACCGAATTCCTCTTCGGTAAGCCCGTCGGATTTTTGCAGCACCGCATCGTGGATACCTATCTTACCTATATCGTGGAGAAGGCCGGCAAGGCGAAGGCCCTCGATCTCCTCCCGCGGGCAGCCCATCTTCCTGGCCACCTCTGTAGCAAGATCCGTGACCCTTTCCGAATGCCTGTGGGTGTAACGGTCCTTTGCTTCGAGGGTGGCCACCAGGCACTGGAGGGTGTCCACGAGACTGTCGTACAGGGCTTCATAGAGCATGCTGTTTTCGATATTCAGGGCCGCCCTTTTCACCAGAGTGAGGAGCAGGAGAACCTCTCCCTCATCGAAGTGACTCCCGTCACACTTGTCTGTTACGTTCAGAACACCGAAGGTCTCCCCTTTTATGGTGAGAGGGATGGAGACATAGGATCCGGTCCTGTAGCTCTTCCTTCCTGCACGGGAGGAGGACCCGCTGTTCTTCACAAAGAGCGGCCTCCCACTCGTCACCACCCGCCCTGCCACACCGGTACCCAGAGGGACCCGGGCGGAACCGACGATCTTCTGGCTCAGGCCTTTGGCGGCTTTGATCCTCAGCTCATTGGCATCAGGATCGAGTATCATCAGGGAAGTTCTTTCCGCTCCCGTTATGGTGGAGGCCATGTCCACGATTTTTTCGTAGAAGCGGTCGACATCGAAGTCTGCAGTCCCCATGGAATCACTGATGGAGTAGAGAATCGAGAGCTCCTTGATCTTCCTGCCGAGCTTCGTATCGATGTTCTGGTCACCGGCGGTCATGCCCCCCCTGTAAATCTCGGATTCGCCTGCCGGCCGCGTGAGAAGGAGCTTATGCACCACGTGTTCGATCTGCTGAAACCGAAACGGTTTCGTGATAAAGTCACCTGCTCCGTCCTTCATACTCTGGATGGCGCTCTCCACCGAGGGAAATCCCGTGACCATCACGACCACGAGCTCCGGGGCACGACCCTTTATGAGCCTCAACAGTTCGAGGCCGCTCATCCCAGGGAGGCACATGTCGACAAAAACCAGGTCGAAACGCCTTTTGCCTACCAGGGCGAATCCCGCCTCCCCATCCTGCACGCATTCGACTTCGATCTGCCCCATCTCCGTGAGAATCTGACTGAGGGTGTCACGAACATCGGCATCATCGTCGACGACAAGAACCCGGTATCTCCTCTCCATACCCTCGTTTCCCCAGTTCGATGGCGTGATCGATCGGTCTGGATCGTGTTCAGAAAAACAGTTGAAATCCGGGTCCCCACAGATGGGGCGGCTCGGGCAGGACCTCCGGCCCCCCTTTAGAGCTTCTGCAGAATCTTCTGCTTGCACCGCTCGAATTCGTCCTGGCTGAGCACTCCCTCGTTTCTCAGCTGCCCAAGCTTCTCGAGTTCCACCAGGACAAAGCCCCTGTCTGTCCGCCTCTTCTGCATGGTGAGGGGAAGACGCGCCCCCGCAACCGAACTGAAATCCAGAAACGAAGCCAGGGCCTCCATCTGTTCCCGTGAGGCCATCTCCTCGGCTCTGGAGACTTTCGCTCCCCCTTTCTGAAAATCCCTCATCTTCCGGTAGACCTCCTCGAGGTTCCGGATCAGTCTCTGGTTTTCCTTGATGAGACGGATCTTCTCGCAGGCGTTCTCCACCACGACTCTCATCTCGTCGAGCTTGAAAGGTCTGGTAATATAGTCGTAAGCGCCCTCCTTGACGGCCTCAATAGCGGTTTCAAGGGATGCGTATCCGGTAATGATGATGACTTGCACATCCGGATTCGCCTGCCTGGCTCTCTTCAACACCTCGATGCCGTTAGGCCCGGGCATCTTGAGATCGGTGATGACAAGGTCGAACCGGTTCTCTCCGATGGCGTGAATCGCTTCGAGCCCGTTTTCGGCGGTGACGATAGAGAAACTATCCCCTTCGAGGAATTCCTGAAGCACGTTTCTTGAAGGGATATAGTCATCTACCAGGAGGATACTCAAGGAGTCTCTGTGGGAATTCACCGGCTTTCCTTCGGAAGGGAGGCTCCTGGATCTGCAGCGCGAGTGAGCCTTTGAATGACTTGATCTGCCGCCTTCTTGCAGATCTGTTTCTTTCTCCCCTCAACCGAGATTTCCACCAGATCGCGGCCCGGGGATTGTTCCGCACGGTTCCCTGTCCTTCTCTCCATCCGCCGAATGTTTCTGTGGTAGGTCCGGATGATGCTCTGAATCTGAAACCCGGCGATGGCCATGCCCTGTCTCCCCCTCCATCGATTTTCCTTCCCTATCCAACCTAATCGGCAGTCGGCCCGCCAAACTTAAGGGGTTGTCTATTTTCGAAGGTCGACAAACCTTGCGGATCCAGGCCTCCGCGACACAAATCTCCTGATCCCGTCGTGGAGCCTCCTGATCTGTCCGAGGGTCACGGCAGTCCGGTTTTTCTCTTCCACCAGCAAGCGCTCGCACTCCTCCTCAATGGATTGGGTGTCGGTCAGCTTCGATTTGATGGCTGCCAGCAGGCTTTCGGCACTCGCAGGGGAGGTATCCGTTTGCTCGGGCGCCTCCCCGTCTTTCACGGACGCCTCCATCTCCTGGAAGGCATGGATCAATCGGTCCTTTTGATCAAGAATCGCATTGAGGCGCTCCCAGTCTCCTGATCGGATCGCGTCCCTCTGGCGCTCTGTTAGACCGCAAAGCTCCTTGGCAAGAGCGAGAAGCTGGAGAAGTCTCGTTTCAGGGCCTCTGCCCTTACCCCCCTCTGGTCGCTTCACCGCCTTTTGCCTCTTCCCACCGCTTTCTGGCCGCTTCCTCTATGAGGGGAACGATCCCCTTCCATCCTTCCAGAGTCGGCAGCAGTTCATACTCGAGAAGGTCGGACAGCATCACCCAGTCTTCATCGGATTGGGCTGACAACATTTCGCCGATGATATGCTGGAGGTTTTCGATATAGGAGTCTACCGAAACCCGGTTGAAGACCATCGTACCGTAGTCGAGGCCCATCACCTGCCTCGCCCCTTCCAGGATTTGGATGAACCAGTTGATTCCTTCCATGCAGAGAGCATACCGATTGTGAGCCCTCTTCTCTTCTCCCGTCCGGAAGAGTTCGGCCGTTTCTTGAATTCCGGAGGTGAGTTTCTTCAGATACTCCTTTGCATCCACGATTCCCCGGTACCCTGTTTCAAAGGAGTGTTCTGTTTCGAGTTCCAACGAATCTATTTCACCGCCCGGAACATCCGGAAAAAGGCCGCTCTCATCCTCAGCGAGTTCCTCTCCGTTGACTCGAACCCGGGTGATTACCCTGTCCTGAGAGATCTTCTCGGTACAGAGCTGATTGATTATTTCCCCGAGGGAAAACCCGGGGGGGAACTCCATCTTTTCTTCGAGATCGTCTACACAGACTCGCATCCTTTCTCCTCCCGTGAATTGGTCAGAAAGATCCGAACTTCTCCCTCATGACGTCTATCAACTCCCGAATCCGATGACAGTAGGTATGTTCTTCCAGGATCCTCTGTCTCGCCCTTTCGGCGATCTTCATCCTTTCCCCCTCGTGCTTCAAATAGTATGCCACCTGGTCCCTGGCCTCGGCCGGATCTCCGTAACAGACCGCTTCCCGTTTCCGGTCGAACAGGATGTCCATATCCGGTCGATAGTCGGTTACGAGAAATGCTCCGCAAGAGGCCGCGTCAAAGACCCGCTGGTTTACAGCGGAATTCATCTGAAAGCTCGTGGCATTGATATTCACCTCCGTACCGTTGAAAACCAGGGGTAGATCTCTGTAGTAACTCACGGGGGGGGATATTTTCACCTTCCCGTCCAGAATCTGACGCCACCCTCTGTCTCCGAAGATCCGAATGCCCAGGGTTTCCAGGCTCTCCACAAGCCTCTTTCGGAACTCCAGGGTGGCCCGCCATACCAGTGAGGCCTGGAAGTTCAGATAGTGGACCGGATCTTCAAACTCAACCCGCAGGCCCTGCTCCCTGCCGACGGTCTCGAGAATCGTTTCCATTGATACATGGGGGTGGCTGATCTGGAACGCGACAGCCAGGCGTGAAACGGCCTCTGTCCGCTCGCTATGGGGAAACCGCCTGGACCACTCATCAACGGCTTCCTTCATCGAGTTGCCCACAAAACTGACCGCCCCCCGGAAGCGGGCGGGCACGGCACTCGGCACTATCGGCCTGAAGACCGAAGGATCCGTGGCCAGGGGGAGGTAGCAGGCGTGGTCGAATCCAAACTGTCTCATCCGTTCCAAATACGACCGGTCCCAGACAAAGAGGGCACAGTACGAGGAGATGTTTCTCCTGAAGTCCTTTATTATGAAGGTCGGACTGTCGACATACCAGACCGCGTAGGGCAGCCTGAGTGCTCCGAGAAGGTCGGTCAGTTTTCCATCTTCGTCAAAGCCCAGGTGATTCACCGAGAGGAGGAAGTCCGGTCTCTCCCTTACGACCCGGCCGAGGATCGACCCTACGAGTCCAGTCTCGGACAGGGGAACCCTCAGGACCCTGTGCCCTAGTTTCCTGAGCGCCTTTATGCACTCTCTGACGAGAAAGTAATGCGAATCCAGCACCAGAACCGTCAGCTGATCTCGTCTCAGGTGCCTGTAGTCCAGCCTGGACCTGAGCGGCGAGGCTTCGATAAGGCGCAACTGGTCCAACAGGGGGCCGTAGAAGCCCGGATCTCTCCGGATCGAAGGCCTGTGAGGAATGACCACCAGATCCTGAAACCCGGATCTCATACGGACTCTTGTGACCGTCCCGAGGATCTCGTCGACTTCATCCCCGATCAGGAGATGGAGGTCTCTCCTCGCCAGGAGCCCCGTCCAGTCGAACAGCTGCATGGAGAGCCGGAACAGCAGCGGGTCTCTCTCCACCACGAAAACGACCTTCCGGCCCTTCCCCAGCCGTCTTGCCAGGGCCAGAAGCGGGTACCCCAGGCCCATCCCCAGTACGACCACGATCCCTCTGTCCAGATCCTTGACCCTGTTGAGGGTGAGCACTGCTTCCCTGTCTGGATCCACCGTGCTATGGAGGGTCAACCATCGGCCGTCGGAGCCCAAGGCCTTACAGGTCATCGGCCCTCGACGGGAGGGGAAGACATCGATAGACCCGCTCTTATCGGGGGCCCTGTCGATCCTCTCGGCCAGTTTGGGAAAGGTCCTTGCCAGGGCCTCCCGGTTCCTCTCAAAAAGAGCCATCTCCTGTCTCTCTCCCCAGTGGAGGCCCTTTGAGACAGGCCAGGGTCTCCTGCAGACCGGACCTCATCAGGACAGCCTCGCGAAGGAGGGTCGCATAGAGCCCGAGTGTCTTTCTCGACAAAAGGCCCAGGTCCCCTTCTTCGAGGTTCTCCTTGCCCTGGCGAAACATGTAGGTCAGAGGATGGCATGCGGGGTGGGCCATTCCCTGGAGTTCGATCTCTTCGTCGATGCGGTGGATCACATCTCCCGCCTTCTTTATCGAGGCGAGGTGCTCTCGCACGTCTCCGGCCCATCGGACCAGCTTTCGGGAAATCTCGCTCCCCTCACGGGCGAGCCCGGCGACTCTCTCGAAGATTTCCGATTCCCTATCCAGATTCAATCGGACTCCGTCCAGGGCAAAGAGGCTCTTCACCTTCTCGCCTACCCTGGCGGGATCGATCTTGCCGGGCCGTCCGTCCAGCACGATCTTCCACATCTCCCGGTAGACCTGGCGGATGAGGTCCATGGGTGCGAGGGGCCTCCGGATCACCGGACGAAACTCGAGCATCCCCTCCTCGTCGAAAACTCCCCGGTAGAGGCTGATCCCCGCCCACTCGGGGCCGTCTTTGACCTGTACCTCTCTCTCCGGAAAACCCTCCCGTATCATTCTAATCACCTGTAAGACATGGGAAACCTTGATCGATTCCCGGCACCGGGGATTCTTGCACCGCACGTCGTGACCGCAGGGTGCACAGGGCAGATCGGTCTGTATGACAAGGTGGTCCTCTCCGTAAGGACCGGTCTCAGGATAGAAGGCGGGCCCAAAAAAGAGGGCCACCACTCGAGTGCCCACGGCCGTGGCTACGTGCATGGTGCCGGTATCACCCGTAACCAGGAGGTCGCACCTCTTGATCAGGGCAGCGAGCTGTCCCACAGAGGTCTTCCCCGTCATGTCGAACAGATGCCCCTCCCTACGGTCCTGGGCACAGCAAAGGCATCGGCCGATCCCTTCCCCGAGTTCTTTTTCCGCGGCAGTCCCAAAGAGAAGGATCTTGGCTCCATCCTCGATCAGGGCTCCTCCCAGATCTCCGAAGGACCTGGTGGGCCACCTCCTGCTCTCCTTGCTGGCTCCTGGCTGAAAGCCCACCACAAAATCTTCATCCGAGACGCTCCGGCGAGCGTAGAAGGCTCCCGCGAACCTCTGATCGGCCTCTGAGATGTCCACATGCATGGAAGAGGGTGAATCCGATCCGCCGGCCTTCCTGATGAAATCCACATAGTTGAAGAGGTTTATCTCCCGTTTGGTGACCATGTTGTAGAAGTGGTTGATCCAGGGGTTTTTCACCAGGCGGTTTCCATGGTCGTCGATCGTTATTCCTCGCACGTCCTCGACCATGAGCAGGTAGGTGAGCAGAGCGGAAAGTCTCGAAAAGGTCAGATTGATGACCGTGTCGAACCCTCTGTTTCTCAGGTCCTCCACCAGATCTTGGATCGTCTTGAAGTTTTCGACAAGAGAACAACCCGGGTCTTCCAGACGTGAAATGTAGCCGTCCCCATCGAAGGTCTCCACGCTTTCGACGCAGGGAAAACCTTTACAGACGTCGTAGAATTCCTTGAGAACCAGAAGGGTGATTCTCACGCCAGGCCGTTCCCTGCAAAATCCTTTAAGGAAGGGCGTCATCTGGAGGAGATCACCCATGCGGGCCAGATTGATGATCAGTATCTTCTTGCCTCCCCCACGGTTCAACGTCATTGCTCTCCCAGACTTTTCCTGCCCTGCTTGGAGAATTCCTCCATTAAAAGGAAGATAACCTCAGGCTCGGTGAGCCTCCCCCGGCCGCGGCGGATCTCGGAGGTTATCGTATCCAGGGTCAGGCGGTCCCTGTCCCTGAAACGCCTCAAGAATCGCCCGAGCTCCGTTTCGGGCCCTGCCTCGGCGATCAACCGCTCCGGTGTCTGGATGCTCCTTTTTAGTTCCCTGAAACGGGAGAGGTTCCCTTCCACTACCGCTTCCAGAATCCTTGTCATCCTCTTCTGATAGGTATGATCCCTTCGGGCCCTCCTCTGGCCATTTGCCGCAATCTCTTCCCTCTCCTCTCTGTGGGACAGATAGTAGGCGATTTTGTCTCGGAGATCCTCTATGGTCTCGAAGCAGACGAGCTCCCGGCCGGGTTGGAACAGCTCACCCAGGTCGGACCGGCGGTCGACGAGTTGAAACCCCCTGCTCGATGCGATCTCAAAGGTTCTGGGGTTGACAAAATCCCCTGCCGGGTTGACCCCCCTGTGGTATGTGGAAGAATGGAGATTGACATTGATCGCTGACCCGTTGAAGATCTTTACGGCTTCCCGGGCTGTGACCCTCCGGCCCCCTTCCTGGACCGCACGGCTCAAAGGAGATAGGAGATCCCATTCTGTTCCCCAAATTTTGAAATCCAAATCAAGGAGCCCCTCAAAAAACACGCGCCGGTTGTAATAGCCGGCTCCTACAAAGGAGACCTCAGAACCGTAGCGTTTTCTCTCCCTGTCATTGAGTATCACTGGCCTGTGAACACGTGGGTCACAGGCCAGGGGCAGATAGTGAAAATCCACTCCGTCGAGTCCGCCCGATTCTTCAAAGGCCTCTCTACGTTGGATGGCAAAAAAATGACCATATCCAGCCGCCACCTCTCTCCAGTAGGGAAGCTCCCTGAAATCCTCCACGAACCAGAATGCCGTGAGCATCCCAAACCTCTTCATCCTGTCAAGAATCTCAGGAGTCAGTGGGGCCTGGGCCAGGGCGAGGATCAAGTCCGGCTTCAGGTTCAGGCATCTTGCCATCACGATCTCCGAGAGGTGCTGGGTGAGAGAACCCTGCAACTGACGCTGGTGAAACCGATTGGTCGTAACCCCTTCGATCTCCTTGAAGAGTCCGAGATATTTTGAGTTATCAACCGTGGTGACCGTGTGGCCCATTCTCCTCAGGGCTCGGACACAGTAGTCGGCGACAGGGAGGGATCCCCCGTAGACCGGTGGCACGACCAGTATGTTGAGCCTCAGTCCTGCCAGAATCTCCCTTGCCTCAAGCCCGGCAAGCAGCCGGTCGAGATAGGCCCGGCTCATCTTAAGGGACGGGGGGTGCACGAAGACCCGGTACCCGCCTCGGAGAAGGGATTTCTCATTGATTCTGGCAAAGACCTCATCAACGGCCTCTCCCACGAAAACACGGCGGCACGGCGCGAGGATTCCTTCCATCTCGATCTTTTCAAGGGCGAGTCGAAAGATCCCCGGAGTGGGCTCGACAAGGATCAGAGGCGAGGAGGGAGCCGCCCTATGAAGCCTCTCCACATGGTATCCGAACCCCAGGCCCAGAACGAAGATCGGCCCCGGCCCGGGCTCCTTTTCCAGGAATCTCTCCACCGAGACCATCGCCTCTCTCACCGGATCGTACGTGCTGTGCAAGGCCGCACCATCGACCTTCAATGTCAGGCTGCCGTTTTTTGCCTCGAGGACTTCGGCTGAGGGCAGAGCCCTGGTTCTTTCCATTCTCCTGGCGAGACTACCGTCGATCCGATTGAGAATCTTGAGATTTCTTTCAAAAAGGTCCATGGCTCGCTATCCCTTCTCAGGAAGAGAGAGTTCTCACTAACCGCCTGACAAAGGCCTTCATGAAGCCGGCCCCCCAGGCAAGCCCTCCCACCAGTCTCTCCACCCGCCTGTTGACATCTCTCCCGGAGAGTCGGATATTGGCATACTCCACGTCGAAGAAACGCGGTATCGGCTTTGCCCACCTACTCCTCTTGTCCTCCTCTGATCTCAGGGTGGCCGCCATGAGGTTCAAGTCTGGGCCCGACGGGCCATTTCCACCCCGCATCGATGCACCGTAGGCCGCGAGCATCCTTTGAAGTCTGTCAAAATCCCTTTCGGCCTCCTTCAAATCACCGACCAGGTCTCCACCGTGCAAAGGCACGGCGAGAGCTTCCAGGACATTCGCCTGCCCGGAGGAGTCACAGATCCGGTCCTCATCGAGCACGCCCTGCCACATGGCGCGGTATGCGAGGGCAAAGACGTCCTCAAGAGAAGCGGTGCTTTGGCAGACCCTGCTGTACCCGACGCAATCGGGTGTCATTGCCGAGCGGAGAAGGATCAGGTTCGAATCGAGGAAGTCAGACACTCCCTTTTCCAGATCCCCGTTGTTCCCGGCCAGGAGTCTCTCCACCACGAGGGCCACCTTCTCGGGCCGGATCAGTCTCTTGCACTCCTGACTGGTGCAGGAAGGCCCCCCCTCAAAACAGGGATAGCAAGGAAGCACCGGTCGGAGAACGAAGTGATTCGTGCCATAAGGGCCGGTCTCATGGGGAAATGCCGATCCCATGAAAAGTGCGAGAACCCTGGTGCCGACGGCGCAGGCAAGGTGCATGGTGCCCGTATCCGGCGTTACGAGGAGGTCGCAACGCCTCAAGAAGCAGGCCAGCTCCCTGGTGCTGGTCTTCCCAACGAGATCGATGACCAGTCCCCTGCGGGTCGGGTCCGTCCCTTCTGCCGTGAAACACGCCTTCAGCGCCTCTGCCTGGGGCGTCTCAGAGGAGGTGCCGAAAAGGAGAATCCTCACACCCCGTCTCCGGATCAACCGATCTGCCAGAACCCTGTAGGAATCAACGGGCCAACACCTGACCGAGTCGCCTGCCCCCAGTTGGAACCCCACCAACCGTTCCCGGTGCTGGATACCCTGCCCGGTGAGGAACCGGTCGACTGAGTCCATGGCCCTTCTGTCCAACTGGAAAGAGAGGGAGGGTTTCCGAACGGAAAGTCCAGATCCCCTAAGATACAGATCGACGAGATTGAACAGGTTGAGCCGTCTGTCTCCCAGCATGCTCAACAGGTAGCTGAGCCACGGGCTCTTCACGATCTGCCTCCTGCTGGTGTCGAGGCTGTAACAGAGGGCTCTTCTGTAGCGGATCAGGTTCATCAGACCGGTGTTCACACACGAGTAGTTGAGATTATAGACAAGATCAAAACATCTCCCTTTGAGATCATTCAAGAGGGACGACAGGCGACGGTACCTTTCCGACAGCCCGGCCTCTCGGTCACTTGCAATGCCTGAAGCCTGGCCAAAATCGAGACTGATGACGTCGTCAACACCACCTATACTGCTGGCCACGTCCCTTGTCTTCTCACTTGTCAGAAAGGTGACCATGGCATCCGGGTTCTTCTCCCTGATGCCCTGGACGAGCGCCGATGATTGGAGGACGTCCCCCATTCTAGCCAGTTGAATCACCAGAACTTTCTGCATGGAGCTCATCGTATATCCGCCGTGCCCTCTCCATATCGGGATTTCTCTCGAGGAATCTACCTACAAGGGCCAGAGCGTTCTCGAGGTGTCCCTCCGCTCTTTCGACCTCCGCCAGATTGGCCATGGTTTCGAAGCGGTCCGGGTCTCGCTCCAGAGCCTTTCTCAGGTATGACTTTCCCTCTTCAACCTCCCCCATGTGAAAGAGCACGACCCCCAAATCACTGAGTGCCTCTGTATCACCCGGATCCTCTGCGACAACTCTACGAAGAGCACTGTGTGCCAGGTCGAATCTTGCCGTTTCAAAATAGAGACTGCCTAGTTCCTTTAGGATCTCTCTTGAATCAGGGTCAAGCAGAAGGCACTCCCGGTAGCCGTCCTCTGCACCTTCGAGGTCCCCCATCGCCCTCTTGCACCGTCCGGTGTGAAGGTAAGCCAATCTCCGCTCTTCCTCTGTGGACCGCTTCGAACCGAGGACCGACCTCAGGTGATTCAACGCCGAGGAGTGCCTTCCCTGGGAATACAAAGCCAGGGCCATCAGCAGATGGCCTTCCATGTTTTCAGGGTCTATCCGGATAAGGGCACTCAGACTTTCCATCCCTTCATCAAGGCGCCCGGTCTTGAGCAGGGTCCTGCCGAGCCGTTTGAGAAGCTCCGGCGAGGATGGATACATCTTCTGAGCCGTCCGATAGATGTCCAATGCTTTTTCAAACTCTCCTCTGGCATCGGCGTAGTCACCCTCCTCCAGCAAGGGCGCTCCGAACTCTTCTTTCGGTTTGCCGTCATCCCCCACTCCTCCAGATCCGGAGAGGGTGAATGGAACAAAGTCATCCGGAATCCTTATATCGATACCGGTCATCTCCTCGATCAGACCCAGCACCCGATGGGTTGCCCTGCCATCCCACAGGTAATTAAATCTGTATATTGCTTTTTCTCTTTTCTTCTCCAGTGCTTCCCGGTAGGTATAGTCAAAAAGGCTCTTTTCGATCGCACGGGTGAGTTCGGAAGAGTCTTTGACGATCGTCACCGCCTCTTCCTCGCCTCGCACAGGCAAACCATAGGAAATGACGGGCTTGCCCAGCAAGAGGGCCTCGAAACCGATGTTCGATCCCCGACATATGAGAAGATCACTGACAAAGAGGAGTTCTTCCAAATGGCCTGCTTCGACCACCACGTCTCCCATATCCTCTTGGGCTGCAATCCTCCGGTACCAGGATCCCCTGTCCCGTTCGGCCGGGTGGAGTTTGACTGCGAGCTGCATCTGATACCGAGACCCTAGCCGCTTTATCGACCTGAGGAGAGTCTGGAAGAACCTCTTCGGCAGCGAAGAGTCTGCCGCCGCCATGGGACCGGCAACAAAGAACGTAGCAAACAGGACGATCCGTTTTCTCCGGTCAAGCCCGAGGGATCGGCAGACTTCGGCTCTACTCAGTACCGTGTGCAGGTACTTGTACTTGTCCCAGTCCGGGTTCCCGGTAACGACCACCTTTTCGGGTGGATTTCCCCTCCCCACATAGAGCTCCTTGCTGTGGTCCCCGTAAACGGCGATTCTGTCGGCATAGACGACTTCGTTTGTAGGTTCCATTCCGTAAATCGCGTGAGCAACGTGGAGCACCGGGACCCCGGCTTCCTGTGCAAAGAGCACCAGTGCCCTGTGAAGGGGCAGGCTGTCATTCCAGACCAGAACCATCACGAGCCGCCGCTGCCGGACAAGATGCTTGAGGGTTTCGATGTACAGCGCCTCTTGCAGGAACTCCCCTTGAAAGAGGTTCCGGAGGCTGTCCCCGATTTCAGGGAAAAGGCTCGTCTCTCCCAATGAAAACTGGGCCTGGAAGGACTTACCTTCAACGGCCTCCATCCAAAGGGGCATGAGAGCCGCAAACCTTGCCTCACACGCGAGCCTTATCTCAGGGGTGAGGAAGTCTTCGAATCTCTCGTAGTCGATCCCGTTCCGGATCAGGGGCCGGGATATGGCTTCTCTGTTGCCCTCGACAACGAGGTCGAAAACACCGCTGCTGTCCAGGGCACGGGCGAGGGCCAGATTCTGGGCTCGAACGCTGAGGAGGATGGCGGGCCTTGGCGAATCCTGGTCTGTGATGCGAGCAGAGGCGGCCAATTGTTCGAAAGAGAGCAGGCGGGATTGCCTTGCCTTTCTCAGTGACGGCCCTTCCATGCTTTCCGGCGGCAGGGCTCCTGGGCCACCGGGCCGGCAGGTCAGGAGCTTGAACTTGACAATCCGCATCAACTCACGGAATACCGTGTACTCGCTGCACTCTCCGAGATGGACGCCCTCGTACAACCCGATAGAGGCGAAATCAGGATGGAGATACCACCTCTTCGCCATACGGGAGGAATACTCTATGGCCAGCAGTTCCAGATTCATCACCCTCTCGTTAGAGCCCGGCCCGCTCCTTTTCTCGAATCATGGCGGTATCTTCCCTGAAGTGGGGACCGAGGCTTCTATCCCTGTCAAGCGCGGCTTCTGTGACCAGCATGGCCGTGAGAATCATATTTCGCATCTCAAAGAATCTTCCCGGCGAGATCTGTCCTGCCCTCCTCATTCTCGTAAGCTCCTGTTGGGAATCATGGAGAATCTCTCCGCACCTTTCCAGCCCTTTTTTCGACCTCAGAACCATGGAGTATCTATTCACCGCCTCCCTGATCCCGGATCCGATAGCGCGAGGAGGCTTGGCAGTACCCATCCCGGCCGTCCGTTTCGCCCACTCGATATCGCCTCCTGCCACAGAATCCGGAAAGCTCACGTCTTTCAGTGACATTGCCCTTCGGGCCGCTTCACGTCCGGCTCTCTCACCGAAGACCTGTGTAGCAGTCATCATGCACCCGCCGATACGATCCGCTCCATGAGGGCCGGCCGCCACTTCACCCGCGGCAAAGAGGCCGGGGATCGTCGACTCCGCCCTCTCGTCGATCTCGATGCCGCCGTTGAAGGCATGGGCGAAATGCCGGACCCTGCACATCTCCTGGCCCCTCCTCCCGGGGTCTCCACGCCAGAAGATCTCCTTCCTCCCTTTGAGGCTCCGAGCCACGGCAACATCGATCAGGTACGATTCGTCGCGAGAACTGAAGGGGGCGTGCTTCTGCCGCTGGCGGACCGCCTCAGCCCTTGCCCGGGGGTTCGGCATAGTCAGCTCGAGGAGGTCATTGCCCTCATAATCGGTCAAGACACCCGCCCTGTCCAAGTCCGAAAGGGGGAGGAAACGGCGCCCCCCGTTCTCGGTCAGGCCCAGCATGAACTGGACAAACTCGAGGTTTCTCAACTCCGCTCCTGCTCTGTGGGCCAGAGCATACCCGTCACCGATCTGGCCGTCGCTGACCAGGTTGTCCCGGAAGATACCGGCTCCGCCACCTGTGGCCAGAATCGTCGCTCTCGCACGCATCCTTAGCAGTTCTTCCCCTTGTGTGAGAATCCAGGCTCCCCAACAATTCCCGTCCTCCACGATCAACTCTGCCGCGCAGCCCGTGATGAGCAGGGCACGGGAACGCTCCAGAATCCGCCCGAACACCCCTTTCATGCTCCTGGAAGGATCCGTTACGAAAGCACGTTCGTGGTCGCTGAAACAGCCTCTCACCCGCAGGTAGCGCCCCTGGGAATCCTTTCTGAATTCCAGTCCGTGGGCGACCAGATCCTCAAAACGCGGGCCCGATTCCTCAACGAGAAGGCGGGCCAGCCCCTCGTTACACCGCCCCAGGCCCACTCGAACAATATCGTCGAAGAAGGCCTCGAGATTCGCTTCCGTCCTCTCCGCACCGATCAGAGCCTGGAATCCCCACCCCTCGGAAAGCGGGGAAAACGTGGAGCCGCAGTGCGTCAGGCCGCCCTTGGCAACGACGA
Source organism: Deltaproteobacteria bacterium (assembly GCA_019308905.1). NCBI lineage: Bacteria > Pseudomonadati > Myxococcota > Myxococcia > Deltaproteobacteria bacterium. The sequence goes on along the minus strand of JAFDHF010000003.1, from coordinate 61,448 downwards.
CCACTTTACTCCCACGCTCTGAAGCGGCCAGGGCCGCGCGAATTCCGGCAGCACCCGCCCCGATAACGAGCACATCCGTCTCCACGGTCTCCATGATTCCGAAGCGAAGCAAATCCTATTCCCGCCTGATCACACAGGTCCGGCACCACGGGGCGGGACAAAACTCCATTCATCGTATGTTGACTGTGTTGCCGAACATGCTTTCCGATATCCAATAGTACTCATTATCATGCCTGAACGAATAGCGGTTGTACCAGATGCAGTTGTCACATTCCCTTACGGCCTGTCCGTTCAACAACCTGTGTCTCAGGCTCTCCGCCTCATCCGAATCGAACAGAGCGATCAGGTCATCGCGATCCTTGATGTTTCCAAACGCGGTACTGTGCCGGCAACAGGGATATACGTCCCCCCTGATGTTCACCAGTAAAGCCGACAATGCCCACACACACGGTTCATATCTCAACTCCACACCCAGTCCTTCTGCGAGTTCGTGCCGGTCCGAGTACTGTTCCGTCCAACCGAAAACCTGTGGCCACGTGGCGGTGACTACGACTCCACAGGCTTGTGCCAACTCCCGCGCCTCCAGCAGGGCCTGTTTGGTTGCTTTCCTGTTGTCTCCATAGAATGGATGCTGGTCGATCCTCGCGAATTCAATCGATTCATTGACTCCCATCTGCGAGAATACGATCTCCGCGATGTTGAGATCACTGGCTAATTTGACCATCTTGGGAATCTCTTTGACGTTGTGCTTCAACATGGTGAAGTTGATTTTCAATACAGGATATCTGGAGCCATAGTCCTCTTTCAGTTTGCCGATATTCTCTATGTTCTTTAGAATCCTGTCGAAAGAAGCCCCTCGCCTGATGTACTCGAACACATGAGGTGTAGCGGCATCCATCGATAGGGTGATGTATGCCCTCACGTTCCGTCTTAGAAGGGATTCTACCAGCCTGTGTTCCAGTAGCATCCCGTTGGTGAAGAAGTTCACCTCCGTGTCTTGAAACGCCTTGGTCGCCCTGGCGACCATTTCGTCAAAATAGGGTACCAGTAATGTCTCACCAGCCCCTACAAACCTGACAAGTTCGATGTCATCCGGACTGGAGACTTTCTTCAGGATCCCCTCAAAGGCCTCAGGCTGAATAATGGGACCGTTCAGGGGCCTATCCGTACAAGTCCTGCATCTCAGATTGCATCGATTGCTAACTTCGATCACGAGTCTTCTCAGTCTTGTCATTGCCGTGTCTCTATACACCGTTAAGGTGGAGTTGCTCCTCTTTCCTCCCGCCTGAACAGATGAATCGCCTTGCCTCTAAAGCGAGCTTCTTAGATTCCTCCAGGTCCGTTTCGGCACCGTGGAAGCGGACCGAATACAGGACCCTCGCGACGTGATGAAAGGTCGCCCCGGCTTTGGCCATCTTGAGGAAGAAGCTGTAATCGTTGGCCACCCGGAAGTCCTCATCCATGAATCCCACTTTTTTGAACCATGACGACCGGTGAAGGCGGGAAACGCCTAGATGGAACCACTTGGCAAGACATTCCTCAAAATCGTAGTCCGGTTTGCGCACGAGACGGAGGATGTGCCCTGTATCATCGACTATATTGAAATCGGAATAGACCACATCCGCGTTACTTGCCTCTATCGCCGAAACGAGTTCTTCTATCATATGGGGATGCGCAATGTCATCCCCGACGACATATGTGCAGTATCTACCCGTGACTTCTTTGAAACCCACATTATAAGAGCGCGTCCTGCCCAGGTTTTCACGAAAAGAAAATATCTTTATTTCACGTTTCGGATGTTCGGCATGGGTGTCTTCATGGTAGGCCAGGCACTCCTTGTAGACTATCTCTCCGTTCCCGTCCATATAGAGTACAGGAGCGACCTTCTCGCTTTCGATCCTCTGCTCAAGGCCTGCCAGATATTCTTTTGTTCCGTCGGTCGACCCCCCGTCGACAATGATCAGCTCGATATTCGGATAGGTTTGAAAATAGCAACTGTCGATACATGCGGGGAGGTATTTCACCTGGTTATAATTCGGAATGACAATGCTTACCTTCTCCATAGCCTCATATCCAGATAGGGTTTGAAAGGCGCATTCTTCGGTGACCGCTAGATGAACTTATAGGTCATGTCATCTCTCTCTATGACCTGGGTGAACATCTGATTATGGGGTGCGTAAGTACACCGCGGGCAATCTTTCAGATCGATCCGGTCGAATATCTGCCAGTGTTTCTCGGATCCCCACAACTCTTCCACCTGTTTGAATTCCCTGAGAGATTCTCCAAACTCCAGCCTGGGGTCGCCGCGCCTGTCACAGCAGCAGCTCACGCAAAACCTCTCTCTTCTCTCATCCCTCGGCGGCATGAAAACCGCTGTCATGAAGATAGCATGGCATGTGTCGAAGTTGTTCGCGATCTCCAACTCGGGACCGAACTTATGCGTAATCGCATAGACACCGAAGGTTTCATCTTCGAGCTCACGGGCCTTGTCAATCTGCTCACCGAGTCTCATCTTGGCATCTCCGTGAAAAACCGACCCACTTCTCCCAGGGAGAAGATGCCACGGGGTTCCTGCGGGACGGAGATGAAAGTTCTTGGCCCCCACCTCCTTTGCTATCCTCGCTGCCTCGAAAACCTCGTCGATATTCCCGTCGTACAGTAGATACTTGTAGCTCACCCCCCGGCCCGAGCCTTCGCGGCCTAAGGTACAGGCATTCCGCGACAGATAGTCCGACAGACTCCTCATGTTCCTGCAGACCTCGTTGAAAAGGTCCCTCCCTTTGAGTGATTCGAACGTCTTGCGAGAACCGGCATCCACCGAAACCCCTACCCAAGTGCAGAGGGCGAGCTGGGGGATGAACCTGTCGATATTGACTCCGTTGGTAACCACCCCCACCTCGATCCCATTGTCGATGCAGGATTCGATAAAAGCGCCAACATCAGGATGCAGGAGAGGTTCCCCTCCACCCGCGATGCAGACCGCCTCAACCCCGGCCGGCCAGTCAGGACTGCCCTGCCAGCGGGCCAGACCCTCTGCGATTTCCATCAGCGCTTCTCGATCTATCATTCCGTTCCGATTTCTCAACACGAACCGGGAATTGCACCACGTGCATCTCAGGTTACATGCGTTTATCGGGTCGACCGTGACGAGAACCGGTTGAGGCAGAGAGGCTCCCCTCTTTATCAGGCGCCACCGGTATACCTGGGCTAGGAGTTTGTTGCTGTTGAAAGGATTCCATCTCTTCGGCGGAGACCATTCCTCCATGACCTACCCTTTCACAAAGAACTGAGAGAATCGCCACCTAGTCTCAAAGAGCCTGGGATTCCCTCACGAGGCGTTTCCACTCTTCGCTGTGTCGTGTAAAACGTCTTGAAGGGGCCGGAAATCCCACCAGGCCGAAGATCACGCCCTCAAGCCCGATTTCCCTGGATAAGGTTCTAGCCCTCGTTATCTCCTCGTCCGAGTCGTTCCATTCAAAGAGGAGATACTTCCAGAACAATCTCGGCTTCGAGAAGCCGAGCTCATGCTTGATCGCTGCAAGGTCCTTCAAGGTATCCAGAACCTTTTCAAAAGAGAACTTCCTGGTCATATACTTCTGTATGATCTCTTGGCTGCTTCCGTGAATCGAAAAGACGATATCGTCGACCCCGGACAAGACGATTTCCCTTCTCTTTTCGTGCGTATCCAGCAGCATTCCGTTGGTCGCAATCTCAACCACGGTGTCAGGACCGTGTTTCTTGACAAAAGAGCAGAATCCCAGTGCCCCCGGGTGCATGAAAGTCTCACCGTAATTGTAGAGGCGTATCTTCTTGACTTCGCCCCAGTATCGGCCCACCCATGACTGCAGATAGTCGACGTCGAGGAAAGGATCGGCCCTGTATTCTTCAAAATTCACCCGGCTCTGCATGCAGCCATTACACTTGAGGTTGCATTTGGAAGAAAGCTCGATCACGAGCTGAAATACATCGTCCCTTCCTCTGTCGATAAACCTCCTGATTTCTGCTGAATCCGGATCGACCTTGTAAGTCCCCGTCTCGGGAAAGCCTTGTTCCTTGATCTTATTGAAGCACCTGGAACATCGGGGCATAAGGAGAACATCTTTCGTTATTCTCCGGCGGACGCTCATATATCTTGCCTGGATATCTTCAAAGCTGTCCCTGTAAATGCTGCCGAAACGGTTCATTCCCAGGGGATCCATGCAGCAGGTTGTCACACCACCGTCGGACAAGACGACGATCTCCTTCAAGAAATCGCAAATAAACGAAGGCATGATTCGATTCTCCTCTGATCCGGCTTCTCGAGACCTATGCCCGCCTTCAAGAAGAGTGGGGCGGGAGGGGGCTGAAATCGTTGAATTCTCTAAGGCCCCTTGCCTGTAGTTTCGGCTTGATTTCGCTATAGAAAGCAGGGCTGGAGACGATGATATAGTCCACTCCTTGTTCCAGCGCCGTGCTGAGTGTCACAATCGGATAGCCGTTAAGTGTGCCTCCGGAACGGTCCCTGTCGATGATGCAAACAATCTCGAAGCCGGCAAAGGAGGTCCTTTCCAAGAGAGATCTGGTAGCTCCTCCTGCCGTGTAGAGCGCGATTCGCCGTCTCCCCTCCGGAAGGAGACATCTCAACGTTTTCAGCATCTCTTGGTTGGAAAAGGGCCTTTCACACCCTGCCGTTGAGAGATCCCGGGGGATGCTCCTGCTGCCCGGTTTCGTGGGCAGTGCCTCATATTGCCTGACCGCCTCACTCAGATCGCCTTCCAGGGCTGATTTCAAGGGACCTATCATGGCATCCTCTGGCTCAATCTTCTCGATCAAGCCGAGCACAATGGCGATCATATCTTCCTGGTGATAGGTCAACCCCAATGCCCCAAGGGCTCTGAGCAATCCCGGATCAGGCGGGATCACCCCCTCCATCTTCCTCATCCAGTCGATCCCTTCCGAGTCGAGCCCGCATCTGTTCAACAGTGCGATCAGAAGAGACCAGTACTCCTCTTTTCGTGGATCGATTTGTAAAGCACCACGGATGTAGCGGACGGCTCTTTCCAGCTCGCCCTGCCGGGCGAGAATCACCGCGAGATTCCGATGCACGTCGGCCTGATTCAGGAAACAGGAGATCGAGGTAAGCATCGCCGCCTTTGCCTCTTCGGAGCGACCCATCTTATCCAGCTCGACACCCTTTCTGCTGTAGTAGTCGCCAAGGAGCCGGCCAAAATCCTCCATTGCATCGGGAGACCTCTCAAAGAAGTCAAACGTAGAAAGAATCGACGTTACCACCCTATCCGATTGCTCTTCTACCTTCTTCCACGCGGAAGAGATGTCCACCAAGTGGAACCGGATCTTCTTCTCCAAGAGGACGAGGTTGAAGCGGGGAACCACCAAAGACTTCTTGTACCAGTATGAAACCTTCAAGATGCTCGATCCTTCATAGAAAGGATCTCCGGTTTTGGTCATCAGGTCCCCCATGAACAGGCCATCAGAGTCTTCGGCCACGTATACATCTGCGGGATCTCCACAGGCACGGGAGACAAAATCCCCGGAATCGGTCGGGTGTATCCCGGGAGCGGCCGTCTTGTCCTTTGGAAAGATCATGATTGCAGGTAGATAGACTCCATCCGGAAACTCTAATTGATTGATTTAATTGAATATGTGGTCATTTTTGTGTTGTATTTTCATGTTATTCGGTGTATCATCCTCACAATAAGGTCTTGAAATAGTTAGACAAATCTCTATTCTGTGGGGATAAAGATGCGTGAAAAACGGATTTCTCAACTGAGTATTTTCCACACCATGCCGCGCAACCAGGTCGCCCGAGAACTGGAGGCCATTTCGAGAGTTCTCGATGACAATCCAGGCATCTATGATCTTGTTTATCGGGATATGGTTCGGGCCAAGCGTCCTGACACGGGGCGTGAGGGGATGACGGCCGAGCAGGTCCTTCGATGTACCATATTGAAGCAGTATCGCAATTTGAGCTATGAGGAGCTGGCCTTTCATCTGGAGGATTCTCAGTCCTTTCGGGCCTCTTGTCGGCTTGGGATGGGGCAGCGGCTGGGGTATCGACCCTTCAATAAAACATCAAGCAACTTAGGCCCGGTACCCGGGAGGCGGTCAACAGGCTGCTCATCCGATACGCTGTGGTTTAAGGGTTCAAGAAGGGTCGTACGGTTCGGCTCGACTCCACGGCCATTGAGAGCAATATCCATTATCCTACGGACTCCAGGCTTCTGGAGGATGGCATCCGGCTTATCACTCGGCTTTTGATTGAGGGAAAACGGCTTCGGCCTGTGCCTGGGTATCGGTTTTCGGACCACCGACGGGTGGCAAACAGGCGAGTCATGGCCATTGTCAACAGCAGGAGCAGCAAAGTTCGCCAGAAGGCTTACCGAGAGCTTCTCGGGGTGGCTCGTCGGGTTGTGGGTTATACTACAGAGGCCATATCGGCATTGGATCATTTTCAGAGCGATGATGTAGGAGAGTTTTGCCGGGCTCGGGTATTGATGGAGAAGCTGGAGCGGGAGCTGATGATCTTCGGGCGAGTGATCGATCAGACCGAGCGTCGGGTGATTCGGGGGGAGAAGGTTGCAGCCTCTGAGAAGGTGGTTTCGTTTTTTGAAGATCATACCGGCATCATCGAAAAAGGGGGACGTGAGCCGTGTTACGGTCATAAGGTCTATCTGACAGGCGGCCGTTCGGGTTTGATTCTTGACTGTCGGGTGGTTCGAGGAAATCCCAGAGACTCGAGTCTTTTTTCTGAACTGATCGGACGTGAACAGGGGCTTTCCGGACGGGCACTAGCTCATTATCAGGTTGTTCAACTCTTGTGTCGCCTTCATCCAATCGAATTTCCGTACCCTGCACAGGGTGTTTTCTCGGAATTCTGAGAGCAACTCGGGGCGTTCCAGGAATCTCATTATGGCAGCCCTCAGCGCCCACGGATCAGCAGGGGGGACCAGAAAACCGTTTATTTCATTCTCAACCAATTCATTGTTGCCCATGATATCCGTTACCAATGCAGGAAGCCCTCCTGCCATCGCCTCGAGAAGGGCATTCGGCATTCCTTCGTAAAGGGATGGGAGGACGAACAGATCCGCCTCCCCGAATCGCGTGCTGATTCTGTCATGAGGGAAATACCCCAGGAACCTGAAATTGCGGAGCCCTCTCTCCTCTATCATCTCTTCCAAAACCGCCCTTTCGGGTCCTTCTCCGATCAGATCGACTCTGACCCTTTCGCGGTCTTCCACTGCGAGCAGAGACACGGCCTCTATCAGATAGGGAATGCCCTTCTGTTTCTCCAACCGGCCCACAAAGAGCATTCTCAGGGTTCCATCGAACCGGTGTCTGCTTCGGGCTTGAAATGAGGAAAGATCGACGCCGTTCTCTATGACCAGGACCTCCCGGCCGATCCTGCATGCCGTTCTTCCAGCCAGCTCCCCCAGTCCTTTCGAGTTCGCCACCACGTGCCGTGCGTTCTTCCACACAGCCTTGATCACCGGCATGGAAACCATGTGGTAGTATCTGAACCTCTCGGGAAGAAAACCCGGCACGTCCCCCCCTCGCAGCATGACTATGTACGGTACATTCGAGTTTCTTAGCAAGGCATAACTCACCATCCCTGCTGGAAGGGTGTGGAAGCATATCGAGATATCATACCTTTCTCCGCCGGCCTTCAATTCCCGGGATATGAATCTCACGGCGCTTCCAGCATATGACAGAAGTTCCCAAAGCCCCGACTCAAACCGTTTCCTTCTGCTGCATTTCACACGGTTGATTGTGACTCCGCCCTCCTCCTCCCTGGGAGGGAGGTCACGGAACCCCGCAGTTACAACCCTGACTCTATGCCCGAGTTTCGAGAGATTTTTGGCAAGGTAGAAAGAGGCATTTCCGGCACCCCCTCCGATCGGCGGAAATTCGTTGTTGATGATCAGTATGTTCTTCTCCATATCCGTCGCTTCGGCATATTTACTGCAATGAGTGAGCGACTTCGAGACTCTCTCCATCAGGCCCGGCCGCAAGAGGGTCAGATCCGTAATCGACACGGTCGCCGTTCAACGTCCGTTCACCCATCTCCACCCAGGAGCAATCACATACGGGACTGTACAATTGATTATCTTCACTGACTTGAGTTTCAAGATTTGTCTTCTCGTCGATGATGTAAAGCGGCCTTCCAGTTTCTTCCTTGTAGATCCTTCCTATATATTCCGCCATTATCCAAATGAGAATAAAACTGAGCCCGAAGAAGACAAAGACGACTACCATGAGCCACCTGTACAGAGGGTACACGGTGTTGAATACAAGAGTGTCTCCGATCATGTATATGAGAAACCCAAAACCCACAATCATCGAGAGCATTCCAATGTACATCCCCAACTTTAGTGGCAGGAGCGAGGAGCTCAGAATACCGGCTGCAGCGAGTTCAAGCATCCTTATCCAGGTGTAACTGGTCTTCCCATTGCATCTGTTGGGCCTGTCGAATTCCACAAAGGCCTGCTTGAATCCGACCCAACTGACCATACCTCTAAGGTACCTGCATTTCTCCGGCAGGTTGTTCAGGACCGTCAAAACCTTCCTGTCGACCAACCTGAAGTCCCCGACGTTTTGGGGGACGCGGACCTCGGAGATCAAATCCAATATCTTGTAATAGACCCTTGCGGTCAGCTTCTTCAGGAAACCGTCGGATCTGTTCGTTCTCCTCGCATAGACAATATTGTTCCCTTCTTCGTATTTTCTTATCATGGCTGGAATCAGCTCAGGAGGATCCTGGAGATCACAATCCATGGTGACACACACGACACCCCTTGCCTCCCGCATTCCTGCGCTCAGTGCGACCTGATGGCCGAAATTCCTGCTGAGACTTATGATTTTTACTCTTCTGTCCTGGCTTGCGTACCTTTTCAGTATCTCGAGAGAATTATCTTCACTCCCGTCGTTCACAAAGATGATCTCCCAGTCATACTTTAGCTGAGACAGAACAGAGGAGAGCCGATCGTACAGTAGATCGATGTTCTTCTCTTCATTGTAAACAGGTATGACTACGCTGATCATGATTCCACCTCTATAGTGTTCGATTTTCGTGGTGCATTCCGACGGGAACAGGGAAACACGTCTTCATTCGAACTTTCCACTCCCCGCACACCGGCTTGGGAAAAAGCAGTAGAAATCCCTGTTCTCCCTGAGCCCGCATTTGACCAAACACTCCTTTATCTCATGACGGAAGGTGGGAGAGGTGATGAGAATCGCATCGTGGTCGACTTCCAGTGCCTTCTTGAGCGGGTAGATCCTGTACCGCTTGCCCCCATGGTCCATGAATCCCCTTTTGTGATTGTCGATCACGCCTACGATCTCGAATTCCGAGGTCGGGATCGTTTGCCCTGATAAAAACGCCCTGGTCGCACCTCCGGCGGAAAAGAGCAGGAGCCTCCTCTTGTTCTGTTTCAACAGATACTTCCACTTCCTCTCAGTGGGAAAAGACTCCCCATAGACAGGATGGAAGGGTAAAGGAGATCCGTAGACGGCATGGTAGTAAAGCAGGGGCGACTCCATGCTCTCAGCGAGTTCTCCGAAACCATCGATTCTGATTCTTGCCGTGCCGTTGCCAGGCCGGTTCTGAAATCGGATCCCGAACGCCCCTGCCGAAAGAATGTCGACCCTTTCAGGAAGGGCACCCGAGAAACAATCCCTTTTGGTAAGGGAGTCCTTCATGCCGATCAAGGTCCCCGAGACCTCGTCTCTGATGCTGTGGCGCAACCCGGCACCCTCGGCCCTGACGACCGGGTATCCCAACTGATCGATGGCATCCACCTGATCGTTCAGTCTCAGGAGTGCCTCGTCGGTCAATTGGGACTTCCACCTTTCGACCAGTGCCCGATTTCCCACCGGATACTCCTCGTTCAAAGCGGCCCTTTGGAGGGCCGGCGTCAAGTTCCCGGACAGTCTGCGAGTCAGTGGCTCCAGCATACCCGGTTCATAGTCCACCCCGAGAAAACAGCACAGCCTCTCTATCTGTCTCCTCGGGTCAATGACCATGTCCTCATATCGAACTACAAGGTACGGCAAGCCGTTCATATTGAGATGGTTCAAGAAGGTCTTCAACGTATACGCACCGTATTCCCCCCCGATATTGGTTCGAAGATATGAAAGGTAAATATCCCTCGGATCACGAATCGCCAGGACGTACTTGGCTTCCCCATACAGGGTAAACAGATAATCGGCGTATGCGGCGTTTCCGTGGCCGATTACTGTCATGCCCCATATCTTGTCCCGATGTTCTTCGAAAAGAGCCGAGTGCAATGCACGAATCCCATGATACCAGCGGGAAGTTCTCTGCAGGGGCAACTCGTTCAGTTCAAACTCAACGGGGTTAACCTCGAAGAATTTCTGGAAGACCGCCCCGGCCTGAAACACCTGGGGGAGCCAATGAGCCTCCGTCGTCAGTAGCAGTCTGGAGTGGCGGTTGATCACGTGCCTCAGCAGAGAGGTGCCGCACCGGTAGTGCCCGATCAGAAGAAAGCTCGGGTTGCCGTCCTTGATTTCGTTCATCAGCTATGTCCTCCTTCTGAACCGAGTGCCGGCGGCAGATTGGTTGTCAAACCGGCCGACCCTCTGTCGAGCCGGCAACACGCTGAACCCGCAAACCCTCAGAATCGGGATTCGACCACCTAATTCAACCCGTTCTCAAGCCGATCCTCTTGATAAAGGTTATCAACACCCTCTCTGTCTTGAGCTCTTCCCTTTTTCTCAGAACGTTCAGAACCGATCTCATGGCCTTCAGTGGGTACCAAAAGGCTTTGACCAAGTGGAACTTCAGATAGGCCTTCCTTCTCAGCGCCTTGAGCTCTCTGGAGGTGATTCCCTCGGACCAGGATTCTGCAGTCGAAATATCACCCATGGCCACGAGTCTCGACCAATCCCCGTGGAATCTTCCCTCCTTTAGAAGCCTGTCGAAAAGTTCCGAACCCGGAAGAGCAACAAAATTCGAGAAAACGACCTCGTCCAGTCCTGCCTTTGCCAGGCGGCAGGCATAATCGATCGACATCTCCACGTCCTTCCTGGTCTCACCGGGTAGGCCCATGATAAAATAGGCTGCGGTCTTTAGGCCCCTCCGGTGGGCATGCCTGACAAGGCGCGTCACCTTTGCGAGGTCCTGCCGCTTTCTTATTATTTCGTTGAGAACCCTTTCGGAGCCTGATTCAGGAGCCACGGTGACGTGACAGCACCCCGACTCCTTCATCAGATCGAGCATTTCCACATCGGTAACAGATGCTCTTATTCCGTTGGGAGTCTGCCATCTTATCTCCAGGCCTCGTTCGATGATCCCATTGCAAATCTCCATGAGTCTTCTCTTGTCTATCGTCAGGTTCTCGTCCTCGAAATGAAACTCCCTTATTCCGTACTCCCTCTGGCACTCCTCTATCTCGGCCAGCACGTTCTCGGCCGATCTAACGCGGTATCTTCTTCCCCACAGCCTCGGGGTACAGAAGGTACACTGGTACGGGCAGCCCCTTGACGAGAGAATCGGCGTCCACCTCCTGCCCTGGGTCGGACCATGGGCCTCGCCTATCTCATAGTACTTCTCTAGGGGAACCAGGTCCCTCGCAGGGAAGGGAAGACCATCTAGATCCTCGATAAACTCGGCCTTCTGATTGACGCAGGGAATTCCCTCCCTGCCCTTGTAGGCCAACCCATCTATCCCCCTGTAAGCTTCATGGTCTCCCAGATTGTTTAGGAGTTTGGTGAGTGTTTCCTCGCCTTCGCTTATGACCACAAAGTCGATCGACTTCTCGGACACGGTCTCCAAGGGCAAGGCCGATGGGTGGGCGCCGCCCACGGCGATTCCCACATCCGGGCGGACCCTCTTGATCTGCTCTGTAAGCCTCTTCACGACCGGGAAGGCGAAAGAAAAGAGATTGCTTACCCCCACCAAACCCGTATCTTTCGGTATACGGGCGACGATCTCGTCGATCTCAAGCCCCCTGCAGGCAATACTGCCGCTGATCCTGTAGATATTTGTTGCGGCCTCGACAACAGAATCGATTATCAGGGGCACATGCCCTGACTGCCTCAAAGCAGCGGCTAGGTAGAGCAGACCCAAGGGGGGGATGACACCGGCTGCAACCTGTGACTTCGAAAATACCTGGGGAGGATTGATGAGTACGACTTTCATGGCCAGGGACCGCCTCCACCGGCCCCAAAAGGGCGCATGTCCTGTATCAAACAGGCCGCCCGTATTGGGATAAAATCATCTCCCTTACACGGGTGTGGTGCTCTCGGGCAAAATGCCTCGAGATCCCACCGACCCCTCTGTCCAGGGCCGAGCACTCTCGGCAGAGGGTATGCATCGGCCTGGAACTGTTCACCCGCCGCCTCAACTCCTGGTATCTCCCGGAGTTCCAGATTTCACTCATGAAATCCTGCTTGAAAACATTCCCCATCTTCTCTTCACCCCATGCATTACAGCAAAAGGCGACCGACCCGTCAGGACTCAGTCCTATCTCGTGATAGGGGAAAAAGCACATCCTGTCCCCGTTTCTTCCCTCCAACCCAGGGGGCAAGAGCAGCCTGATGCCGGAGGCCCTCGCACTTTTCCCGGCCAAGGCAAAATACTTCTCCACCAGCTCCCGATGCAGGAACAGGGATTCCCCAGGATCCATGAACTCGTGGACGTAGAGGAACATCACACGGACGGCAGATACTCCCAGGTCCGACATGAGGCCGACAAACGACGGGAGTTCCGTGATATTCCGTCTCATCACGGCGAAGTTGACCGTCAAGATCGGGTACTTCCGCCCGTACCGTTCCTTCAAGTCTCTGATCATTCTGATCTTTTCGATCAATAGCTCAAAATCGAGGCCCCTTCGAATCCCCTCTGCCGTCTCCCTTGTGGCCCCGTCGAGTGATATCCCGAAGATCTTCACGTCCTGCTCGAAGAGCATCTCGATTTTTTCCTCATCGAGGAGGGAGCCGTTCGAATTCATTACCACGGAGACGCCATACTCACGACATTTCTCGAGCATAAAACCCAGATCCCTGTTGACCAGCGCTTCACCTGCAGATCCAAACTTCACATACAACAGTCTCGGAAAAAACGTCTTTGCAACAAACTCGAAGTCGTCCCTCGTGAAATCCTGTTTCCCTCCCCAGTCGTACTTCTTGCAATAGAAACATTTGAGATTACACCTGGTCGTGCTGATCAGATCGATCCCTATCGGAAAAGACACGAGCCTTCTCCTCCGCATGAAGCGTTCCAAAACATTGAGGGTGAAGTTGAAGACCTTTTTCCCGTCGTATTTCCCGAAAGGCATGATTGCCTTTCGCATAAGGCTCCTGAGAACGACTTCCTGGACCATTACGCATTCATCCCGAAACGACTTGCTCGACACTCCAACCGGACATCCCGTACCACCAGAGTCAAAAGTCACATCCCGGATATTCCGGGATCCGCCGGTTCTTCGAGCGACTGACTGCCAATACGGCCGTTGTCACTGCCAACGACCTCTCGCTGTATTCCTTGAACTTCTGGCTGATTCTTTCGCGAACCTTCGCAAACTCCCCATTGTCGGTCGACGTCTCCAGGATCTCAACCGTGAACCCCTTGCTCCTGAAAGCCTCGACGTGATCGTCCAGCCGGTACCTGGGCAAGTGGCCGGGGTTCAAGAACCTGTTCCACGTCTTGTCTGAAAACTGCAGGAAATGATAAGGGTACTCAAAGAAATGGTCACGGTAGTCGACTATATGAATCATGCACCCGTCCCTCGTCAGCAGCCTCTCCAGTTCGTCCACCAGCTCTGAAAGTGCAGTAACGTGTTCCAGGACATTGTGTGAAAGAACCAGCTCTATCGAGCCTTCCTCGAGGTCGGCCAGAGTGTCGATTCTGGTGAACCTGTGACGAAAGAAGTCGTAATCTCGCACGTGTCTTTGCACCGCGTCGTCGAGCCTAGCCCTGTCCCGCTCCGCGTTGAACTTCTCAAACGGTTCATAACCCCAACACCGGCGCGCCCCTTGCGCTACTATTTCGTAACCACAACTGTTTGTAACACCGATTCCAATCTCAAGGACGTTCTTACCTCTGGGGCTCATGTCCACAACGGAACAGTACTTCGAATACTTCTCAGCTACTGTAGAGGGTGAAATCTCGTTGAAATTCGTCCTGTAGTACGGCAGGTTCCTCTCGAAAACGGACAGAAGACGTCCGCGGAAGACGAATCTTCTCAGCACCCGCAGAACTATGTAATGGATGTTCGAAAACAACACGGTGCGCCTGAGCAATGGTCTCTCAGGGGCAGAGGGGGGATGCGAACTCACCGGCCCCGGGCAAGAGATCTTTTGACCGCCGCTCCGGATCTAAACGCCCTACCCTCACCTCGCTCGAATTCCCCGGAAGACAGCACCGCCCGAAGATCGCTCCAAAATCCTTGAGTCTCGATTCCACCACCCCTTTTGCGATAAGAGAAAAGTAGATCGCGACGTTTGTGGATGGAGCTCCTCCAAGGAGTATGGTACCCTCCCCGTGAATGACCTGATCCAGTGGAAGAGCTCTCAATTCTTCGAACCGGGCCTGACCGTTGCCCCTTCCGTGAAAGACCTTCTCCGCTTCGTCGAAGAACCCAACGGTCCGGATACCCCGGCAAAGGCAGAGATTCAGGACATACCGGCCCCTGTCCCCCAGGGCGTAGACCGTCAGGGGTTTCTCCCTGGATTCCTCGGAGAGCCAGTCTACCAGTGGAGACTCGTCCACAACCGTGAAGATTTTCGCGCCGGGCTGCCTTTCGGTTACCAGCTCTCTGATCTGGGATATGGAATTGTAACTCCTTGCCGTGATCAGAAATCCTGTTTCTTCACCCACCGGCCAGGCAACCTCTCTTGGAGAGAACACCCCGGATCCCCTTGAAGGCTCCGTTTCAACGACGCCGATGATATCGATACCCCTCTTGGCCGCCTCCTCCGCGATCCTCTCCTGATCACACCGACCGTAGAGATATACCGAACGTATCCCGGCTCCCTTCATTCTGCCGAGGGTTTCTTCGAGGAACCCGGCTTTGATCGCCTGTCTGCTGCAGAAGGGATCAACGAAGTCGACCTTTTCCGGGTCGAATCCAACAGACTCCGCAACCTGTCTCTTCCATTGTTCGACCGGTTTTTCGGTCAGCCGGTAAAGGGGAAAACAGCCTTCTCCCAGAATCGCCACTCTCTGGTATTCCTTTCCGGCGAGCCCTTCCAGAATCGGGATCGGAAAGTACCTGAAATACGGGTCGGAGAAGAATACATACTCCGGTGGAGATTCGGTGAACCACCTCAGGAGCTCTTCCCTCCTTGAAGGAATGGTCAATGTTTCTCGATTGAAATGCTGGATCGGTCTTGGTCCCATAATCTCCAAGAGCGTATATAGTTGTGTCTGCATCCCCCAGCAGAGAACCCGCTTCACCTCGGGAGAGTCTCTTCTTATCCACTCCGCCGCCTCTATGCTGGCTTCCTCATCGAGGTAATGGAGGGCGCCGGTCCCTTCACGCCAGAAATACTTTGAAAGCAAGTGTCCGGGTATGGATAGCGGCTTCAGGAAGTGATACACCGAAACTCCGAAAAGAAAGACAACGGCATACCAAAGGGGTGGAACCCCCACAAGGAAGCCGCCCAGCACGGAGGCCAGGGAGAGCACGGGATAGAAGTGGACCGGCCAGAGCTTGTTTTGAAGGACCATCACAAAAACCGCGCTCCAGGCGAGCAACGCCACAGCCCTGCCCGAAGCTGACTGGTAGAGGAACAAGGGGCCGAGCGCAAGGGCGAACAGAACGACCGGGATCTCCCTGAGCAGCCCCCTCCAGAGAAGCCTTTCGGCTCCTGTCAGACTGATGTGGAACAGCTTCTTCTTCGATCTGTCCTGTGTCCGGGTAGCATAGCGATACGCCTTCCTAAGGATCCCTGAGAGGGGCTGATAGTAAGGACTCATCCTGTAATGGACGACCGAGGCTGCAAGGAAGACAGCCAGCGATCCCAGAAAAACGAAGGACAGGCCCCTGCGACCGTTGATCCAGTATAAAAAGAACACAGGACCCGCATGGAAGGCGTCGACCATCTTTGACCACGAAATCATGAGGGCAAGCACCAGACCTGCCAGTGCCGCCGTCGCGACCGATGGAAAGACAAGGCACGAGGCGAGAACCGCCAAGGCCATTACATCGAAGTTCTCGGGACTACAGACGTATGTCCCGGTGTGGATCAGAGACGAAACCACAGCGTATATGGCTGCTGCACTCACCGCACCGACATGGGAATTTGAAACGTGAAGGGTGAGGATAAACACGACGACGGTTGTCAAGACCTGAACAAACACGAGGGCGATGCGTGGTGCATATATACCGAAGGGGAGCAGGCGCCTCGCCAACCGGCATCCAAAGTACGATACGATTTTTGCCCCCCAGCAGATTTCGAAATCCCGCCCTGGCTTGCCCCCACTTTGAAGGACCACGTCGTATTGGGAATTCATACAGTAGTCAGCCTCGAAGAAGAGCCTGAGAGAATACACGATCCGCACCAGGGATTGTACTGTTACGATACCGATGAGTATGGATACCGATGACATCACGTGCTCTCACAGAAAGCCGTGGGGTTGGGATCGATACCTCCGGGTCGCGGCATCGGATTCCACAAAAGGCGTTTCTCGGTTACATGGAGGCACTCTATGAAGAGTTCTCTGTTTTCCGGGGCCTTTCGATCGACGCTTTCTGCCTTCATGTATATGGGGAAAAATTCAGAGTTCCATCGGAAACCCTTTGCGAATCTGTAGCGCGACCCTGTAAGATACTCGACCATCTTCCAGTTCAGACAGTTCTGATCGAGGACGATCGCCTTTGGAGGCGCTCCGGCCAACGTCTTCTCCATGAGCCGTATTGACTGTGGGTTGCTGTAAGTAACTTCAGGTGTGAAAAACAGCCGTGGATACATAGAGAGCCTCTCGCTATGCACGTATATCTGAAAAGTACTCCCAACAACCAGTATGCGATCCCGGGGGCTCGTGTTCTCCCTGATCCATTCGGCAATAGGCCGCGCGGCACAGTTCCTCGTGTGGTAGTGGACTATCACACCGTTCAGGCGCCGGTCGAGGCCTTCCCTGCTCTTGAAGAAAAGGAAAGATAGGGTGTACGCCACGGGGATGAACCCGGGGAGGTGAAGAACCGAAAAGGGGGCGCATGCAAACAGCAAGACCCAACCGGGGAGAAGCGTGACGAAGTGATACCTGAAAAACCGAAACTGCACCACCACGATAAGCCCTTCTGCAACAGCCAAAGCCCAGAGCCTTGTCGGTAAGGCCTGCGGGTTCGACAACGCAGGGGCGATCAGTGGTGGAAAGACCGTGAAAAAGACAGGGAAAAATACGATCAGGTTCCGGATCCTCCTCCTGCCTGAGCCCCTTCTGTTGAACTTCAAGAAATACTTGAGCATCCCCCGGTCCTTGAGATGGAAGGGAATCCATCCCAGGAAACCGTCCTTCCCGTATAGCAATAGGATGAGACAGGCACAAGCAACAAAACCAGTTCCCACAGGTGCTTTGAGATCTCCCGGCGCCAAGGAGATAAGAACCATGGATTCCACGAGATAGACGGGCTTCACAGAGAGAGGATTTACGGCGAGACACATTCCCCCGGCAAAGGCGGAGAAGGGATTGTTCGACAAAATGAGGGCAAGGGCGGCGGAGGTAAACGTGAGGGCCCAGAACTCGGATTGGAGATACAACCCTCCGAGTTGCGGGGCCGAAGAGAGGACACAGAAAACCAATGTGCCCATGATCGTCTGAGATGGTGAACGGGAGAGCAGATAGAGAGCCAGGGAGAAGAAGATCACGCCGAAGGTATCGACGATGCAGAAGAGAATCCGCGGAGCCCGAACCGGTGACCTGGAAAGCCCATATGACCAATAGAAGAAGTAGTACAGGATCGTCTTGAAAGACGGAAAGTCTCCGGCCTCTGAGAGGACTCTGCGATTCCCCTCCTTCCCGGCCTTGCACCCGTGGTAGCTGGCATACCCAAAATCAGTGTCCTCAAGGGAATCCCTGAAGCGGGCATACCAGAGGGAGTTGTAGCCGATGCAGGCCAAGGCCAGGCCTGAAATGAGGACCAATGGGTCAGTCATGAGTCTCATTGAAGAACGTCAGGATTCGGCCTGATTGAATGTGGCCCGGAGGCTCTCCAGGGCGTGTCTGAGAGGGTCGAGGTCACACCCGATCCAGTCTACCGGATGCAGGAATATGTTCGAGCCTCCCTTGATCGCGCTCAAGGCGCGACGAGATGCGGCCACCGTGTGTGGGCCCAGGTACAGAGTCGTCCCGCAGAACAGGAACATGCCGAAATCGACGGTGAAGGGAAGGCTGTACTGTCCCACGTATCCTCTCAGTTTCGTGAACCCGTTTGCGATCACCTCTTCCACGTAGCCGACCGCGTTGTACGGAAAGGCCATCGCGGTCATGTCGAGAGAGTATCTGTGGCGTATCGTGTCGGCGCATTCCATGTCTCTCTTCACCGCGTCCTCGTCCGCATCGAAGTAGTTTATGTGGTTCTGGGTATGCCAACCGATCTCGATGTTTGGGTCGTCCATGATCTCCTCACAGAGCGATTTCATTTCTCGATCCTCAAACAGAGACCCCACGACATACCAGACGGTTCTCAGCCCCAGATCTTGGAATATCGAATGGATGATCCTGGCCCGTTCGGCAGCCTCCCTTTGAACTTCCCGTTCTCCGGCCGAGCCATCACAACTCGAGGCGGTATTCCCCTCCAGATCCACCGAGACGGTGATCCCCCTTGCGGGGCATTCCCTGCCTTCCAGTATTGCTCCGTCAAAGACCATCGTATGGGATCGGACGGTTCTGTCCAGAAGGGAAGAGTCCTCACCTACATAGCAAAAGTGTTTGCCCGGCACCCTGATGTTTCTGCAGAAGGCGCCCCGGTTCATCTGAAACCACGCAGGCTCACAGAGACCCAGCCGGCCTCGGACCGAGGCTTCTCTGTGAATAAGGCTCCCGAACTGCCGCGCCGTGTATCCGGGTATGGGCGAAATCCCGGTCAAGAGAAAATACGGCCGGATGTGATCCAGGAGATGTTTCGTTCCGACCTTGAGTCTCCTAAGCAGTGAACGGTGAACCATTGCCGTGTTGCTTCACTTTGGTCTTTGCCAGGAAGAGCATTCTTTCCAGGAAACCGCCGTTTACGATGTAAGAAAAAACCCTGCGCGGCCTTGCACCGAACCGTCTCTTGAACGCGAAGGTGCCGTCCCATGGCGAAGAGGGACCGCAATTGGCCGTGCCCTTGCCCCGCCTGAGGGCTTCTGCCACCATGTCGAGATAGATAAGCGCTGAGAGGCCGTCCTTGAAGGCCTTCTGCTTCGACAGGAGGAAATAGGAATGGATCTGTGCCGGGGTTACGAAAAGGAGCGACGAACCCATGAGCTCCTCTCCCAGCCAGAAGGACTTCAAGATCGCTTCGTCGCCTAGGTGGTTCATCATCCTTTCGAAATAGTCTTTCGGAAATGGAGAGGTGACCCGTTTTCTTCGGCTCAACTCCAAGTAGCACTCCATGAAGTCGTCGACAAGGCCGGGCCTCACCTCGTACCCCTTCCTCCTCGCCTTCCCGTAACGCTGCCTTGCATCTCTGGAAACCCTCTCTCTCACGAACTGATCCAGGGATTCAATGCCCTTCAGATCGATTACCAGTTCGTAGTTTTCGTCGTGCCTGAAGGGAAATCGGCGCAGGGAGGTAAGGTACATCTTCTTCTTCGAGAAGTACTCGGAGAAGGCGGTCAGATGACACGGGTCGATGCATCCCCCGGGCGCCTTTTCCGGCCCGGCCAGTACGACTCCTCCCCTTTCCACACCTGCAAAGACATCCAGGAGCCTCCCGTCATCACCGTACAGTGCAACCGTTATCCTTTTCCCCCCGGTCCAGGCGGCCTGGAAGCTGAGCCATCTGTAACTGAAGGAATAACCACGAAGATCCGATGTGGCTGCCCTTATGGTTTCCCAGGCCTGCATGTCGTCTATCCGGACTATCTCCATGGGTGACCTTCGGTACCGTCTCGCGGCTCCATGCTCTTCACGCGGCCCTGGAGCCCCGGCTGACCAACCGGGACGCGACGATCTCTCTGGCTACATTTCTTCCGGCAAGGAGGGCGTCCTCCATCGCCGAATACTCCCAGGCACCATACCGCCCTATCGAATACACTGAGTACTCCCTCAGAAAGGAGAGCAAGGCCGGCACTGCCCGGCGGCGATGTTGGTCATAGATTGCATACGCGAAAGGAATGCGTTGGATATGAGTGACCACCACCTCTTTCCGATTTCGAAGCAGGCCGGTTTCGACGAGCTGGTCCACGGCGACTCTTGCCGTATCCTCTTCATCTACAGAGTTCCCCGGAGTGAGGGCGACCTCCACGTAAACGGAGCTCGAGCCCGGCGGGCAGACGTAAGGGGAGAAATTCATGGGGAATCCGACCCGATAGAAGACAAATCTCCCCTCTGGGAAATAGATCCAGTGCTTTTCGGAGATCTTCGCCCTATCAATGCCCAGATTGATATCGAGAACAGAGGCGTATCTCAGGCCGGAGGCGGCTTTCTTCAGTCCCTCGGGCACTCCGCGGCACAAGCCGATCATCTTCTTGAGGGGAATCGCCGATACCAGGATCTCATAGTCGGCCCCATCCCCGTCCTGGAACTCGATCGTCTTCGAGGAGAGGTCGACACAGACCACCTCCTTGTTCAGCCGAATATCGCCCGCACCTTGAGCCAAAGCGTCCGAAAGGGATTGGATGCCACCTTTCAGGGGATACCAGAAGTGGGCGTTGTAGCCGTACTGCCTGACGTTCTCGCCGGCAGCACCCGCGATCACCTCTTCCACGGTCGGGCACGGGACGTACCTACCCATCCAGTCGCAGGTCAGCTCGCCGGGGTCAACGGTCCAGAGCTTTCGGTTATAGGGGATCATGAAATGCCGGGCGATACCCCGACCGAACCTGCCGGTGACCCATTCCTTGAAACTCATTTCCAAGAGCTCACCGGGTGTCACCCCTCCATGCCGACGGTCGGCCTCCATAAAACCCTTCACACACTCCCGCACTATCTCCGGCGGCAAACCGTGCAGATTTGCCTGGAAGGGATACCGGATATATCGGCCGTGCGAGTAGACCCACGCCTTTCTTTCGAGTCTGCGGAGGTTGTCGCCGAGCAGGGCCGTCACCAATTCCCGGCAGTAGTCCGTTCGAAAATGGAGCAGGTGCCCCGTGAGGTCGAAGGCAAAACCGTCCTTGAGAACGGTCCTGCATAGTCCGCCCACTCGATTCCCTTGTTCGAAGATTCTGCATTCCAACTGCCCGGCCTGCCCGAGTTTCAGGTGATAGGCGGCACTCAGATTCGCCAGTCCTGCTCCTGCCATAAGGATCTTCATATGTCCTCGCGGAAAAACCTTGAAATAAAGAGCGGGTTGCTAGGTCTAACTGAGGAGGCGGGCGGCCAGCCCGAGGAGCTCGCCCGGTTCGTGCCAGAGCAGATCCCTGGTCGTCCTTCGAAAAGCACGATTGAACATCAGACGCTTGAGCTGCGGCACCAGACCGCCCCGAGGGACATAACGGTAGAACTTCCTCTCCATCTCGTACAAGTCGTCAAAGGTCATCTTTCCAATCCGCCAGAAAGGTTTCCTCATGGGTGTCCCTGCGAGCTGCCTGCAGCCGTATACATGGAAATAGATCCACGAGAGGTTCTCCGGGTCGAGGGTTCGAATCCACCCCTTCCGTTTGAGGAATCTGTGCATGCTCGTACCCGGGTACGGGATGGCGATATCAAAGGAGGCATCGTAGTGGTTGAGCTCCTCCCTGACAAAACGAAAGGTCTGCTGTACGGTCTCCCTGGTCTCGTGGAGCAAGCCGATCAAGAAAAATACCTTCGAAGCGATCCGGTGTTTCTCCAGCAAGGCGAAGGCCGCCTTTGCTTGCTCCAGGGTCTTTCTGGTCCCGTTCCTGTCCAGGATCTCCTGGCATCCTGATTCCACGCCGAACTGCAGATTGAAGAATCCGGCGCGAGACATCATTTCAAGTAGTTCGTCCTCTGCTCTGTCTGCCCGGGTGTTTGCCGAGAACATCATGTTGATCTTGGCCTTGACGATGCCTTGGCACACCCGTTTCGCGTACTCCGGGTCGAAGGTCAACTCGTCGTCTATGGTGAAAACCGGCTTACTCCCGTAGCTCTTCAACCTCCGGAGTTCCTCCAGGACGCGGTCGATATTCCTGCCCGACCAACCTGATGGTGGATAGCCGCAAAACCAACAAAAGGAGCAGTGGTAATTGCACCCCTCTGACATGGCTATCTGATAAGAGTCATACTGTTTCATGGGGAAGAGGTGTAAGGCGGGAACAGGCCTTTCGTCCAATCCCTGATGGGGACGCCCTTCCGTCCTGACCACTTCGCCGTCACGGACCAGGGTCACACCGGGAACAAGGGCAAGGTCTTTTCTTCCCGCCAAGGCCTTTAGGACGTCGACCGCAGTCGAACTCCATTCCCTCCGAATCGCCACGTCCAGGAAGGGGTAGGAACGGATCGTCTCCTCTTCCATGGGGTGTGTCATGAGGGCCACCACAGGTATGGCCAGGCGGGACTTCATCTGCTCTATCCCCTGCATATCGAGGCCTGCTGCAATGTTGTTCACGGCCACTATCACCACCTCGGGCCTCTCCTTCTCGACCAGGCCGATCGCCTTCTGCCACCCCAGCCGTCCTGCCGCGGCATCCACCACCCCCACCTCCACGCCGGATTCCTCCAGGGAAGCCGCGCAAACGGCAAGGGAGTATGGGAAGACCCTGTACGTGGTCGGTGCACTGGTCCCGTTCTCTTCGCAGAGAAAGCCGTCGTTGGGCCGATAGACAACCGCTTTCATGTGGTTTCTACAGGGGTTCTTGTTCTCATCCGTCGGGACTCCAATACACGCGAGATCACCTGCACGAATTCCGATGCAATGACGGGTGGGGCAAAACTCCGCTCAAAGGTGAGCCTACCCTCTCTGCCCATCCGGGCGAGTCTGTCCGGTTCTCTCGTGGCATACTCAAGGGCTTCTACCAGCGAGGCGGTGTCTCCCGGAGGGATGAGGAGCCCGTTATAACCATTGCGGATATAGTCCAAGGCTCCGGCGGTTCTGGTGGCGATTATCGGAACCCCAAGGCACAAGGCCTCGATGAGGGCCATACTTAGGCCTTCGTTGAGGGAAGAAATAACCAGCACATCCCCGGCCTTCAGGTGCCGCAAGAGGACATCCCCGGGCTGGTGGCCATAGAAAGTGCATCTGAGGGCAACCCCCAGGTTCTCGGCCATCCGCTCATATCTCTGCCTGGCCGGACCTGTGCCGAACATGTGAAGCCAAACCCCCGGTACCTTGGCTGCTGCTTCGATCAGATGGCTGAATCCTTTTGTCTCCAAATCGAGTTCATAAACCATTCTGCCGACGGCGGTCACATGAACAAACCCGGGGGAGTATCCATAGCGGCTGCGCAGTTCCTCTCGGCTTTCGGGAAGTCGCGGGGCATAGTAAGCGTTCGGCAGAAGAACCGCGTCGGCGCGCATGTAACGGGATTCCACGTCTCGCAGGTACTGCGTGGTGGTGCCCATGACTATGTCTGCCCTGCCATAGGCTAACCGGGCCCAAGATTCAAATCGACTGGCATAGTGGACATCCGCGTGGGTATGAACGACAACGAGCGTTTTGCTGACCATGCGGACAAGGGGAATGAGCGGGCCGCCTTCCCATGCTGTCTGAAAAAGCACAAAAAGGGGCTTGTACCTGACCACCTCCCGTAGGAGATGGATTGCGAACCAGGGATAGTAAAGAAAGGAAAGCACAGGATTTCCGGCCCAGACTCCGCCTGGAACACGTATAACGGTGACCCCCTGGTGCACCTCCCGATCGGGGCTCTGCGACCGTTTCGGGGTAATAACCACTGGATCGATGCCCCCATACTCCTTCAGGGCACGGCACAGATTGGCGGTGGCGTTTCCCACTCCTGCGGATAGAGGATAGTAACAATTGCAGACGAAGAGTCCTGTCGTCCTCTTCAAGACATGCTCCCGCCGTGCTTGCCGCGCCACATTTCGAACATCAGAAGCGTCCATAGTTCCTTCTGATGATCGCTTTTCCGGTCAAAATGCTCTTCCATGAGTCTTCTAACATAGGTATAAGAGAATGTGCCCTGTTCCTTGACCCTCTCCTCGGTGAACAAGTCCCTGAGACACTGGCCCAGATCTTCCCTGAGCCACTTGGACCTTGGAATTGCAAAGCCCCTCTTCCTTCGTTTCAGGACCTCCCCCGGGATTAGACCGCTCATTGCACGTTTGAGAAGGTACTTGGGCGTCAAGCCCTTTAGCTTCCATCTCATGGGTATCGACCCGGCAAACTCACCGAATTCGTGGTCGAGGAAAGGGGCCCTCACCTCGAGGCCGTGGGCCATGCTCGCTCTGTCGACCTTGGTGAGTATGTCTTCCTGGAGGTAGGTCCTGATGTAGGAGTAAGCCACTGCATCGAGGTAATGAAGTCGTTCGTTGTCCCTGCGCTCGTCGTCGAAAGGATCGGCCAGACCGGACGAAAACTCCCCCGCCAGCAGCTCTTTCTGCGAATCATAGTCGAACGCACCCAGCCAAAGCTGGTTCCTCCTCACGGAGTCGGCTTCGAGGTGGCTGAAGAACCGTCTGGCCGCAAAGGGAAAACTCATGTTTCCGTCAGAGGGTGGGAACAAGCCGGCCAACCTGGGGAAAACCCCTCTCCTGAGAGAGTCCGGTAGGTACTCGAAAAGCCTGGCAATCCGGTGACCGATAAAAGCCTCGTACCCCGCAAAGAGCTCGTCTCCCCCGTCGCCGCCCAGGGCCACGATAACGTGACGGCGTGCAAACCGCGAAAGCAGATAGGTCGGTATGGCAGAAGGATCTGCAAAGGGCTCGTCATAGGCTTCGGCCACCTTCGGGAGCATGTCTATCAGATCCGTGCCTTCCAGGATCTCCTCTTCGTGGGCGGTGCCGAAGTACCGGGCCACGGACCGGGCATAGGCCGACTCATCAAACCTCTTTTCGGTAAAACCGATCGAAAAGGTCTTGATCGCCTGCGGAGGCATGTGCCGAGCCATAAGGGCCACGATCGCGGTAGAATCGACCCCGCCGCTGAGGAAGACGCCGATCGGCACATCGCTTATCAATCTCCGGCGGACAGAATCACCGAGCAGCCTCGACAGTTCCGAGCAGCACTCGTCGATCGTCCCGTCGAAGTTGGAACGACCCACCGGGAAATCCCAGTAACGGAAAGTCCGTACTTTCCCACGCTTCCATTCCAGACACGATCCGGCGTCCAACTTGTAGACCCCCTCGTATATGGAGAACGGGGCCGGAACATACTGGTATGCGAGGTACCGGCTCAACGCGGTCTTGTCGATCTTCTTCTCGATCCCGGGATGTTTGACAAGGGATCCGAGTTCCGAGGCGAAGATCAGTTGCCCGTCCCTTTCCGCATAGTACAGGGGTTTCTGACCGAAGCGGTCCCGGACGAGCACGAGGGCCCGGTCCCCGGAGTCCCAGACGGCCATTGCGAACATCCCGGTGAGCCGCCTGACCATGTCAATCCCGTATTCTTCGAAAAGATGGACGAGGATTTCCGTATCGCATCGACTGGAAAACCGATGTCCCCGCTGTTCAAGGAACTTTCTCAGTTCCACATAGTTGTATATCTCTCCATTGCATACCACGATGATCCTTCCGTCCTCGCTGGCCATGGGCTGGCGCCCCCCTTCGAGGTCTATGATGGAAAGCCTCCTATGGCCGAGAACGATTTGGTCATCCGCATAGGTACCCTCCTCGTCCGGTCCCCGGTGAACAAGGGCATCCTTCATATCGTCTATGATTCCCTCGGGAATATCCCTGTGGGATCTCGTATAGCCGCAAATTCCACACATGTATTACACCGCTTCCATTTCTAGGAGCGCGGGGAGGTGAATCTCCTGGCAACCGTAATCTTCAGGTGCCGGCACCTCGCCGGACACAACAAGAGGTCTGAAAGGCGCTTCTATCTCGTGAATGAAGGCAAAGCCCTCTACGAAGAGGTAGACAGGCTCCAGATCCTGTCGTCTCTTTCCCTTCCCGATGTCTTTTCTGAAGGGGAATGAGATCTCTCCTGTCTCGAGGTCCTGCTTGGCAAAAAGAAAGGGGTGATCAGGAGCCGGGACGGCTGACATGAGATTGTATCCCCATGACTCCCAATCGTTCAGCGTCTCTTCCGGGATGGCGACACCCCTGCCGACGAGTAGACAAGGGGGGGTGATCCCTTGCTGCCTGACCCATTGCCTGACGCGGAGCCTGAGGGGTTTCCCTATTTTCCCGAAATCGATCTCAATCCGCTTCACAGCCATCTCGCACATGCCCTTTCGGCGGCTTCCCAGTCTCGGGGCAGATCGATGTCTATCGATTCGTCCGGGAGCAGGATGATCCCACGCCTCCCCGCCGGCCCCTCACGCATCCTCTCGACCCCAAAGTTCATCTTCGTGGAAAAGACGCAACCCCTGAGATCCCTTGCGACCTCATGGGACATGTAAGGAGTCCCATCGGAATCGACGAGATCCTCCAAATCGAAATCGACACGCTTCAGGGAATGGACATAGCAGATGTCGGGATTGTCCAAGGCCATCCTGATGGCCGAGTCGACAAGCCCTCTTCTCCTGAAAGGCGAAGTCGGAAACATCGCAACCATGTAGTCCGGGTCATAACCGTTCTCCCGCAACCTGTTCAGGGTGAACTCGACGGCATCCTGGAGGTCCGCCGTGTCGGTGGCAAGTTCTTTGGGCCTGGGGATGACTTCTGCCCCCCACTTTCTTGCGATTCTCGAAATCTCCTCGTCCTCGGTCGACACGACGACCCTATCGATGAGTTCACTCTCCAAGGCATCCTCCACCGTCCAGGCGACAAGAGGCTTGTTGCCGAGAATCTTCTTGTTCTTTCCCGGGACCCCCTTGGAGGCGCCTCTGGCGGGAATGAACGAAACAATATTCACGGGAGGATTCCTCTTATCCAGGCCAGTACATGGCTATCGACCACTCGCGGACCTTGATCAGGGCAAGGGACAAGCTCGGAAAACCCGGATGTGCTCAATGCCTCTGCTCACTCTGTAAAGGCCGCAGAGCAGCCTCCCGGTCGAGCCTTATGTAGCTGCAAATGAGATGGGTCAGAACCGTGAACAGATCCTCTGCCGGTCCATACTCGCCGGGGCGAGTCGGAATATGCAGAGTCATATCCGCGATTTCGAGCATCCGGCCACCGTCAAACCCTGTCAAACCGATTGTGATGGCTAGGTGCTGCTTGGCATATCTCAAGGCTTCCAGGATATTTCTCGAATTCCCACTCACCGAAAAAGCGATGACCACATCTCCGGGTTGCAACAGACCTTCTAACTGCCTGACAAAAACACTGGGGTATCCCTCATCGTTGGCAAGGGCGGTCAGAGCCGGCAGGTTGTCGGCCAAGCTGTAAGCTCTGATGGGTTTCGATCCCCTGGTTCTTGTGCCGATGGTGATGTCATTGACAAAGTGGGAGGCCGTGGCAGCACTGCCGCCGTTTCCAATGGAATAAATCGTGTTGCCCCGCTCTCCGGCCTCGACGAGAACATCCGTGATGTTTTCTACCGCTTGCAGATCAACACGTACCATCAGGTCGGCCAGATAGGAAAGGTACCGGGCTCCATAGTCTCTTACACAGAGTGTTTCTGTAAAGTGTTTCTCGAGATCGGTAAAGGTGTATTCCTCGCTCTCTGTGACTCGGCGGGGCGTTGCCATCGCATCGACTCCTATGCAAAGTGGTGAGGTGAGGAATTCACTGCCAGAAGAGGTGGATTCCGATAAGCGGTGAAATCTCCGTGCTGGACCAAGGCCTTCAACCTCTTGATAACGCCCTCTCAAAGAGATGCATAGACCTCCAAAAGGGGTTTGAGCACCTGCTTTTCGGTCCAGTGTTCCTCCATGAACCTCCTGCTTTTGCAGCCGATTTCAACGCGCAGGTCCGGGTCTTCTACAAGCCTCAAGAGCTGTCCCTCGAGTTCGTCCTGATTCCGGGCCAAAACCCAGGGCAGATCACTTGACTCCGCGAACTTTTTGATCCATCCCGCGTTCCAATCGTCCAAGCCCGCTATCACAGGTTTGCCCTGGCTCAGGGATTCCAAGGATGAGACCCCGTAGTAACCCTGCATGTGATCAAAGATGATGTCGCACCGCTTCTTTCTCTCCAGGCAATCCCTGTGGAGGCAATTCTCGATGATCTCCAGTTCCAGCCTTGACTGGCCTACGGCCGATCGGAGCCTGCTCGCGACCCGAACCAACTCCGCCGTGTTCTTCAGATCCTTCCGCGTCGGTGCCTGGCCTACCTTCACGACGCCGTTGTTGGAATCGCACGCAGGCAGGTAGGAATGGTCGTTGATCGGAACCAGATTGGGTTGCCACAGCGCCTCAGGGATAAGGTGCAGTAGGTCGGGAGTACTGGCTAAGACCCTTCTTTTCGGATTTCGGTACTTCTTCCTGTACTTGTCGGGATTCGCTCTGAAATCCGGATGGCCGTGGTGGTGGTGGAGGATTTTCTTACAATTGGCAAAATCGGAGATTCTGAACCCGCCCACAGGATGGGTTTCGTCGATAAGCATGTGGAAGTGGAAGATGTCCGCCTCCCACATCTCTTCATAGAGAAACTCGAGGGCCTGTTTGTCCATCCAGGGAATGTGAAAATCCTTTTCGAACATGAAGTTGTACCGAATCTCCCAGGTGACGAGCCTTGCCCGGTGGGGAGTGTACCGGTTGATGGCCTTCACGAAAGCGATGGCGGCTCCTGCTGGATCGTTGATGGCAAAGTGAATGATCTTCATGGATTGGCGATCACCCTTTCGCTTATCAACTCGTCACGCTTGATGTTGCAAGAGCTGACCTTGCCAAGGACGTCCTTCAAATCCAGGGTGTACATCCCGTTGTTGGCGCATCTGTAGGTGATGTTCCTCCAGTTGAGTACCTCACCCTTCTCGATGTCCCTTTTGGCAACGATGCTTTTGCCGAGCTTTTTTCTCGATTCAATCTCATCGGGCAGGAGAGTCTTGATTCCATCCCCCCGAGCCTTGTCGTAGAGGCGGATCAGGCTCACCATCCTGACCAGTTCCTCCTTTTCGATCGAGGCCCTGTGGTCACTCCCTCTCATATTCCGGTCCAGGGTAACGTGCTTCTCTATCGCAACAGCACCGAGGAGCGGAGCGGCGCTGGTCACGAGAATACCCTCCTCGTGCGAAGAATACCCAACCGGGAGATGATACCGCTGTCTCAGGGTCTCGATGACTCTCATGTTCGCCAGGGCCGGTGGATGAGGATAGACGCTTACACAGTGCATCAGGATGAGGTTTTCGTTCCTCTTGAGAAAGAGGTGCACAGCGGAGTCGATCTCATGGAGGAAGCTCATGCCCGTGGAGAGTATGGTAGGCTTCCCGATCTCGGCGACCTTCTCCACGAGCCTGATATTGGTGAGATCGGCAGAGGGAATCTTATAGAGGGCAACACCGATCGATTCCAGGACATCCACACTCTTTTCGTCCCAGACCGACGAGAAGAATATGAGACCTTTGGATTCGGCGTATTCCTTCAGAGAGGCGAAATCATCCTTGCTCAGTTCCAGATATTCCCGGTGTTGGCCGTAGGTCCTGCCGAAGCTATGGGTTCCCCCGTAGGATTTGTGAAACCCCTCCCGGGTCAAGAGGGTTCGATTGTCTCTCTTTTGGAATTTGACCGCGTCCACTCCCGCCTCGCCGGATATGTCGATCAATGTCCTGGCCAGTTCGACCTCTCCTTGGTGGTTGTTTCCGATTTCGGCTATCAGAAAGCACGGTTGCGATTCACCGATCAGACGACCCGCCACATCGATGGCCTTCTTCGCCCTCTCATCCAGGAGGAGTTCGATCGCCTCCCGAACCGCGCCACGGCCCCCGGCCGCCCTGGTGACATAGGTCGCCACATTCTTGACTTTGGGGCTGGCATCGGCTACGGCAATGGGGAAGCCGACTGATTTCATGAGCTCTATGTCATTGATGTCGTCACCGATGTAGGCAATCTCTTCTGCACAAACATCGAAGGTTCTCTCCAGCTCTCGCAATACCCCTTTCTTGTCCTTCACCCCCAGCCATATCCTGTCGATCCGAAGCTTTTCAGCCCTCTGCGAGATGGCGGCAGAGTCCTCGCCGGAAACGAGGGCAGTCCGGACATTGTGTCGCCGGAGTAATTCGATCGCCATGCCGTCCCTCGTGTTGAACTTCCTCAGGCTCTCCCCGTCTTTGCCGTAATAAATCGTCCCGTCCGTAAGGACGCCGTCGCAATCCATTACAAAAACTCTAATCTTGTCCATTCCCTTCATGGCCTCTTTCCTGTCACCCCGGGGTGCTCTTCCGGGCAGTGTCTATTCATCAGTGAGGCTCCTCATGGCTATCCCCTTTTTCTCCAAGAACCGCAGGCTCTCGAGGATTTCTCCCAACCGTCCAAAGGAAGTAATGACGATTCCATCCGGGTTCAAACCCTCTATTTCCGAAGGAGGGATGATCCTCAGATCTCCGAAGGGTTTACCGTGTTTCAGCGGGTCGTTGTCGGAAATACCGATGACGTCCAGATCAGTTTCCCTCGAGGCGGTCAAAGCCAACTCCCCGGTTTCTGCAGCCCCAAAGAGAATGACCCTGGCCAATCCCTCGTCGAAGATCTGCTGCAATTTTGCCGCGAATTCCCTCTTCACCCGGGAGTAAAGCTGAATCACATCCACCGAGTATGCCACCAGCAGCGAAGATCTCGTCCGATGCCCTTCAGGAGTCAGGAGATAGCGCATCGTCCGGTTCGTATTGCCCTTGGTATTGACCAGGCCCTTGGCCTTCAGTTCTTTGACGTAGTTGTTGATTTGCGAGCTGCTCAGTCTGGCCCGCAACGCAAGCTGGTGCTGGCTGATGTCGGGTTGCCGCCCTATCTCGGTCAAAACATGCAGAGTCCTCAGGAGCTTGCTGGGTACGAAAAATCTCGATTCTCCGTTTATCATTTCGCTTCCTTGAAGAGACTATCCATTCACTACATGGTTACCCTGGAAAGAGAGATGTCTCGGTCGACAATACCGTTCCTAACGGCGCCGGGGGAACACACTTCGTCCCTTTCGCTGTACCTTTGGGTGTTGCAGTCCGCGGGAGAAATTCTGAGATCGTACTGGAGATGGACAGCCGACCGTCCATTCACTATATGGTCATTATCGGCAGGAATCAGGTCCCACTTGAGCCCCTTTGGCTGAGAAGAAAGGTGCCCTGCGGCCCATCTTTCGATACCACCACGCACTGCCTGGCTGCACTTCGTCCCCTTCGATGTCAGAGTTTGTCAAAACCCTTGCGTTGTAGGCATCGATGGATCGTGGAAGGTGGTTCTCAGGAAACCGGTTCGACACTATCCGCGTCGATTTCGAGGGCGACTGACCGTCTGATGGTATCGACAGACAGGATCAGCCGGTCCGACCTCTTGCGCCTCTCAATGACCCCTTCGAGCCCCATGAAGGGTCCATCAACCACCCTCACCCTGTTTCCCTGCTTCACAAAAGGGAAGGGTTCAACCGGGGCATCCAGACAGATTGCCTTTTGAATCTGCTTCAGCTCCCTGACCAGTTGCTGCTGGTCAGAGACCTCGAGAACGTTGGCAACATGACCGGTCTTCAAAGCATGATAGCGGTCCAATCTCGAACCTTTGAAAAAGGCATATCCCGAAAACATGGGAACTATGGATATTCTGGCCCGGCCACTGCTCCGGTAACGCTTTTTCATCAGGGGCAGGAAGTACCCGATTCTCTGCCTCTCCAGCAAAACGGCAAGCGCCTTTTCCCTCCTGCTCTTGGTGTGAGCCACCCACCATAGCTCGCCGTCAACCCGGTGCTCCAGCACATCCTCAGGAAAGCTGATCCGTGGATATTCCTCGACACTTCGCGGCATAGCCAATACGCCCGACTGAAACCCAACTGTCCATTCAGTGAGTGGAAAAGCAATTAGTGTGCCACTGGGGGCTGTTCACCACGGAAGACCGGAAGGCCAAAGAAGTCTGGCCGAGGAGGAAATTGATCAGAAAAGCAGAGAGTCACCCGTACGGGTTATTGACATCCGAGGCCGGCCCCTTGACAACCCCTGGGAAGATCGTTCCTCCCTCCCGCGAGGCGAGAAATCCTCGCTCCAGGAAAGCGATGGCCATTCACATCGGAAAGACGGAACGCCTTGCCGAGCCGGGTGCAGATCCGATCATGTCGTCCCCGTCTCAAGGGCGGATTTCTCCTGTGATCTCTTGCCACGCTGCGACCACGCTTTCGATCTCTCTCTGGAGCGAGTATTCACGTGCCCCTCTCAGGGCTGCCTCGCTCACCGCTTGCAGTTCCCGCGTATCGCCGGGGAAGAGAGAAGTGATTCGCTCCACAGTCCTTACGATACCCAACACATCGCCCGGTGCAGAAAGAAACGAGTTCGAGGGGCCAAGGAATTCCGACGAAGCGCCAGAATCGTAAGCAACAACCAGACTCCCGGAGGCCATAGCCTCGAGGGGCATGAGCCCGAAGCCCTCATTCGTGCTCAAAAAGATAAACAGCAAGGCGTCTCCGAGTATTCTGGTCACCTCTGTCTCGGATCGATTTTGGATAAAAACCCATTCATAGTCCTCCAGTACGTTCAGAGCCTGTTTCGATCTGGAAATCAGTTGGTGATAAACCTGTGCAACCTCCATAGAGTTCTTGGCCGGGAGGCAGGCTATCATTTTCTTCTTTTCCTTCAGAGGCCGATAGGCGAATCTCTCCGGATCTATTCCATAGTAGACCCGGTGAATCTTCAACCGAGGATAGGCAAAACTCAGATATTCCCGGTTATGATCCGATACCACGAACACGCCTATTATGTCAGGGTGTAGGTACGGGTAGATCTCGGGCTCCCGGAGACCGAAACAGGAGAACCCGTAGTAGCAGTTCTGGTTGAAAATGACCTTTCGGCCCGGGAATGCGAGGATCCTCTCACCCAGATCCTCTGGAATAACCAGTACGTCCCTGTCGGCCTGGTAGGTCCCCTTGAATTCGTCCAGGCTGATCGCCCGGGTCGTGTTGTCGAACCAGGTGAGCCTAAATCCTCTCTCCAGATGGAGCACAAAGGCCTGACGGCCGTGGCCGTTGAGGATGTCCACATGTCTGTATACCTGTTTCTGCCCCCCTGTGGGGTTCTGGTGGTCATAGCAGAAGTAGAATATCTTCGGCCCTTGCATAATACAAACCGCCCGTGACTCGCCCGATCTCCATCATCTACCGATGGACCGTACGCCCTGTGTCTCCTGCAAAGAGCAGCGGACTCGTTTCATCCTGTTCCGGGGCATGTCTGTTCCCTTCTCGATCAGTATGCGGAACAAACTGCAAGAGGCCGTGTTTGAGCATCCACAGTATCAGATAGCGCCTCTTCCACTCTTGGTGCTCGGCGCTCCTCAAAATCTGGCCGACCGAACAGGGGTCCATTGCCTGGGCCATAACAAGACCTGTTTCTTCAGGATCTACCAGACGGCCCATCCCCGAGAGCAGGGGATACCGCACTTCTGAAGCCAGCAGGCTCCGCCCAAACCGGGTGGTTCTTATCCTCATCTCGTGACTCAGAGTCTGGGTCACATAGTGCGAGAAGCAGGGAAAGGCCTTCATGGCCAGAGGGTCTTCGCAGGAAGCTCCGGGGCCGGGACGAAAACCCTCTTTCAGCCTCGTCCAGAGGGCTTCCAACCGTGGAATGATCACGCGTGAGTCGTAGAGCCTCAAGAATCGTTCTCTGGCTGCCATTCCCATTTCCCGGCAGCGATCCGGGTCCGAGAAGAAGAACTCCAGGCCGTCGGCCAGTCCCTCCACGTCCACACAGACCGACTGGCCGAGATATCGATGGAGGGTGACCTCGTCCATCAGAGGGCTCAGCTTCCAGAAGGGTTCAAAGTCGCCCCATGTGGTCGCGATTCTCCTTCCCACATCCTCGGTGACGATCTCCCTGTATCCGTCAAAGTCGGAGACAAGGAGGGGGAGCCCCCATCCCATGGCCTCCAGAAGGGTAATCCCGAAGGTCTCCTGGGGGTTGTCGCTGACGGAAGTAAAGAAGTCGGCAGCCCCGTAGACAGCTGCCTTCTCCTCCTCTGAGAGGTTGGTGAGAAAAGTCACCCTATTGGAAACTCCCAAAACCCTGGCCCATAGCTTCAAGATTTCAAGATAGGCCTCCACGTGAACGGCCCCGGCCAGGATCAGTCTCCACGGCCGGCCCGCTCTCAGAATCATCTGGAAGGCCTGCAACAGTGGGAAGAGATCCATCTTGTCGTAGTCTGAGAATCTGCCGAAACAGAGCCCGATCACTTCCTTCTCATCAAGCCCGAGCCGCTTCCTGGCAGCACGCCGGCTGAGTTTGTACATGCCCCCGCCGTCCACCCCGAGCGGAATGACCTCCATCTGAACGGAGGGGGGCTCTCTTTTCAACTGACGGGCAATGTGTCCAAAACAGTTTTCGAGTACCTTTTTCCCACTCACGGACGAACAAATCAACGCATCAGAGCATGTCACCCCCCCGAGGGTCATCTGGAGGTAGGTGCTCATAAAGCTCTGATAGCTCAACGAGTGGATGAAAGCCGTGACAGGGAAGGAAGCCGATCGGTTACGAAAGTGGCAGAGAGAGTTGAAGTAGGTTATGTGATCGCCCTGATGAAAGACCGTATAGTCGTACTTGCTCACCTGCTCCGGTAGGTCCAAGCGGTCGAATAGTCTCACCTTCTTGCTCGCACCCACGGATTCCAGAAAGCCTCCGTGGCCCGTCTCGAAGGCCCTCCTGTGACTCCCGTTTGCGAGGAAAAAGTGGTATTCGTCGAAACGGCCGTATCTCATGAGAGCCTGGAAGAAGGCGTGGTTTGCCACGCTTCTGCCCACACACCCAAAACCCTTGCCAGGGGGCAGGTAGTCATCCAGGCTGGCCCAGACCAACTTCGCCAATGGTATCTCTCCATGGGATCGAGCGACCGGGCTTCCACCTCACTGGTTCCCCGGTTGGGAAGCTACCGTAGTCTTTTCGGCAAGCATGCCAAGATACCGCTTGGCCGCCCTGTTCTCGGGGAATACATTCAGAATCCCTTTGAGGCGATCCACCGCCTCCCGGATCCTGCCGCTCTTGAGAAGCAGGTCCACCAGGATATACTCACTCTCCACGTTTGGGGGAAGTTGACGGATCGAATTCTCCATGTACGCCACGGCCTGATCCCTCTTTCCTTCCGAGAAGAGGGCGTCCGCCTTCTCCCTTGTACGATGGTGAAGATAATCCTCGGTTTGCACGAGAAAGCACCCGTAGTCACCGGTACCGGAAAACGAGAAGAGCTCCTCATCACAGACAAAAGGCTTGAACTCCTCGTATTGCCAAAAGGAGCAGCACTCCTCGGAGGGGTAGCCGTACACGGCGGGTTGTTTCCAGTTCCTTCCCAGTGGCATGGCCAGAATCATGTAACCGCACCGAGAAGCACATGCGTCCAGCAGATCCATTGCCCTTTCTTTCTCGAGATGCTCGACCACGTCGCCGAGGATGACAACATCGTATCTTTCCAGCTTCTGGATGACATCCAAGGCGTCACCGATGAAGATACTGTCGTAAACGGCCTTCTGATGTTCCTGGATATAGTCAGAGAATATCTCGATTCCGTCTATCCTCACTCTCCAGTCTTTTCTCCTGTTTCTCTGGCCCAGCATCACATCGAGGTAGTCCCTCGCAACAAAGCCGATCTTCCCGTTTCCAACGCCCACGTCGAGAATCGACGAAGGCCTTGTCTTTTTCAGGAAACGGATAATTGTGGGTATATGGCTGTACGTACTTGTCGCCACGGCAGATCCTTCACAAGCCGAATCCGAGTCTTCCTGCTGCAAGGATCCGCGCCGCTCCGGAAGGCAAGACCGAAGTTCTCCGAACAGCCCACTCGGTAACGTTTTACCCAGCGCCCCCTTCTCCTCGACCCTCCTTGCGACCACGAGGAATGACCAGTCGGGAATTACGACCTCGACCTTCTCCACCCGAAACCCACCGATCAATACAAGTAGGTTCGTTATGCTTTCGGGCGTGAAAACATGCTTATGGGTGGGATCGAGAGCTATGGTATCGAGTCTGGTCTCATCGGGAAGGACCATGCCCAGCACTCCTCCGATCTTAAGCACCCGCTTCCATTCCCAAAGAGTCTTGACGACGTCCACATAGTGCTCGAGATTATGCCTGTTCACCACGTAGTCGAGTTCCCCGTCTTTGAACATGTAGAGATCGTCCCCTGATGCCTTTATGTCTGCAACAGAGGGCATTCCCTCCATGCAACCGTACTGCCCTATCTCACCTTTTCCCAGCAAATCGATACCGATCGCGTCGGGGTGTGTCTTCCTGAAGCCGCACCCCACGTCCACACCCTTTCCCACACAAAAAGGCTGAAGGGCAACGGCTTCCGGGTGGGTGTCGAAGACCCTGACGTCGCCTTCCCCTGCCTTCCAGCTTGCGGTTTCAGCCATCGTCTTTTCCATATGCTCTGCCCTCAACCCTGATCCGTCATACTCCGGCCTGCTTGCTCGGCCGGTCTATTCATGCTTTCCCATATCTCGTCGGGAAAACTGTTCAGGAAGCCCAGGAACATGGTCAGCCACTCCGAGACCCTCTCCAGATCGGCCCTTGGAAACCGGGCCCTGAGAAAACCGGAGAGGCCGACATTCCCATTTCCCCCTGCGGACTCGGACAACGCCCCCTCTCTTGCGGAGTCCACGGAAATGTCCCAGATCTCTCTCAGAATATCCGCTGCCAGCGGGCCGGAGACAGCCTCCTTTTGCTCCAGAATGTATCGGAGCCCGAGTTTCAGGGCTCCAAAGGTGTCCCCTTCAAGACCTCTGATGTGGTCTGGGTGGAGTCTGCAATAAAGCCGGATGTCCATGAGGGAATGACGCAATGCCCCGATAATATCCAGAGGCATGATGGTGCGCCTTCCAGCGCCGAAATCGTCCATCAGCATCTGGTAAAACTCGCCAAGGTTTATTTCGACCTTTCTTCTCAAACCAAAGGGGTTGACAAAAAGCCCGCAGTTCACATAGGCGTCTTTCTTGAACCGCCACATCCCGTCAAAGAGCCTTCGTATGTCTCCCTGAAAGTAGTGATAGCACGTGGCTTCGGGTTCATAGACGAGCCTGTATCCGATCATGACCGCCCGCATTGAGGCGTCGAGGTCGGAGTGGTCGTAACGCTTATCGTCGTTGAACCCGCCGATCTCCAGGAGGGTCTTTCTCCTGTAGACCACGGCCGTGGTCGGAAGGGCCGGGGGTACCAGTTTTGTCTCTCCCTTGTCTGGATTCCGGTGGGCGAGGATCCACCTCCCCACCAGAGAATCGACGTTCCTTTCGACGATTCTCCCTCCAACACCCCCCACAAACCCTTCGGAGAAGTTGGTCATGATTTTCTCCAACCAGTCCGGTTCGAGCACGACATCCGCATCGACAGAGGCGAGGAATTCCCCTCTGGCATGGTGGAGGGCGGTATTGCGCGCCCGGGTGATCCCCATGGGCTCTTGATGCCTGACGACTCTGACCCCGTAAGACTCGAGAATCTCCCCCGTACGATCTTCGGACCCGTCGTCCACCGCGATGACCTCGAGAAGCGGGTGGGTTTGGGAGAAGACACTCCTCAGAGTCTTTTCCAGATGCTTCTCTGCGTTTCGGCAGGGTATGTAAAGGCTGACCTTGCCAGTATGGGTTGACACCGCTCTCCCCTGAGGATCAAGGCATAGGCCGGTCTTGCTTTTTCCAGGACCCGGGACCCCCCGGATCGGGCAGAGGGGGCCGCCCCTCACTTCCCTTTTCCTCCTTGCCCGCGAGGAGGGCTGTCATCTCATTTGCTCCTTTGTGGTTCGGCTCGAACATGAGGATCGTCTCCGCCGCTCTCCTGGCTTCCTCGTACCGCCCCCACTCGTAGTAGAGCGAGCCCAAGCCGTAAAGAACCTCGCAATTCAAGGGATGGACCCTCAGGTACTCCTTGAGATACCTCTCCGCCACATTGAACATCCCCTCCTCGCGGCAGCATCCGAGAAGACGGTTCAGGCAGACCAGGTTTTCGGGGTTTATGTCGAGAGCCCTTTGGAGTATTTCGATGGCCTCGTCCCTTTTGCCCCGCTCCCACACGGCGAGTCCCAGGCCGCACCGGGCACGATCGTTCTTCGAGTTGATACCGACGGCCTTTCGAAAGGCCCCTTCTGCTTTTTCGTGATTCCCTCTCATACTTTCGACCTCTCCCAAGCCGGTCCAGGCCTCATCGGAAGAGGGGTCCACACCGGCGGCCTCGACAAAGCTCGCCTCTGCTCTTTCGTAATCACCCAATTGTCCCAGGCACTCCCCCATGGCGCTGAGCACCGCCGTCCGACGACGGGGATCCCGGCCGTCCTGATCCCTGGCTCTGTCGAGATAGGCCAGTGCCTCTGACTGCTTTCCAGAATTCATCTTGCACCTCGCCAGGAGAAAGAGCGACTCCCAATCCTCCTCCACATCAACCGCCCTCTGGAGGTATGACTCTGCGGCCTGCCACTTCTGAAACCGGATGGAGATCCTGCCGAGCCCCATGAGCGCCCTTCTGTCTGATGGGTCTCTCTTCAACCGCTCCCAATATCGCTCTCTCGCTTCGGTCAGGCAGCCCTTCTCTTCGAGTTTCTCACCTGGAATCGAACTCGCGGGGCTCGGCCCCTGCTGAGGCCTCCGCCTGAATCCTCTCATTGCCCTCCAGGAAGCCCTCCGACTGCCCTGTTGGCTCACGTCCCCGAGCCTGTTGATGATCTCCCGAACCCTGTGGTCGTAGGTATGCCTCATCAGGACCTCTCTTCTTCCCCTGGCCGCTATGGCCTCCCGCTCTTCCTCATGGTCGAGATAGTATCCGGCGATATCTTCCAGACTCTCGTCCTCGTAGATCACCAGGTGGACCCTGTCCTGGAAGAGGTCCTCGAGCCCGCTCCCCCTGGCCCTGTCGGTAAGGAGAAGGCTTCCACTGGCAAGGACCTCGAAAATACGCATGTTGAGATCATCTTTGATGGCGTTGTTGAAGACGATTCTCGAAGCACTGAAAACACGGGCCATGTCCTTGAGAAAACATCTCTCAACATGAAGATCAAAACGCTTTGAAAGCCGATCGAGAAGAACGATTCTCCTCTGGTTTCCAGCGGTGATGCTCCCTACGAACCCAATATCATAGCGCTTCTTTACCCTCTTCCTGCCGTGGATATCACGATCACAGGCCAGAGGAAGCCAGTAGACCCTTTCTATCCCTGCCTCCTGGAAAATCGGGATATAGGCCCGCTGGGCCAGAAAGACCACATCGAAGTTTCTGGCCCACCTGAGATGGAGATCCCTGTGCAGATGGGTGTCGATGAGGTAACAGGCCCTGGGGCAGTCGAGTGAATCGAGCCCCTCCAGGGGAAACCAGATCCCCGTCTCGACCCAGAGCAAGAAGTCGGGGCGCCAAACCTTGCCCACGGATCCCATGACAACCCTCAGATCCACTGAAGCCGAGGAAAAATCATGAGTCCTGGGCTTCTCCTTCATGTTTTCAAGGTTCCAGGCGCGGATCATTTCCCGGCTGATAGCAGGACCACAGGTGATAACGTTGTGATGCCTTCTGAAGCTTCTCTCCAGGTAGCATCCCGTCGTAGTCGGGTTGGAGGTATAGCAGAGAAGGACGTTTTTCATCCCAACAGTGTTTTCCCTCGTGGACCGAGAGCGACCGCCTCGACACCACTCGGGATTTCTCCGCCAGCGGGGGATCGCGGGATTCGTCGATCTCTCCATGACCTTTTCGAAAAGACGGTTCCAGCCTCGGACGAACCGGGCCATGGGAAACCGCTTCTCCACAGTCTTCCGGGCTTGCCTCCCGAGTTCGGAGGCCTTTTCCCTGTCCGAGAGAAGTTCTTCGATCCTATGCCTCAGATAAGCCGTGTCCTGAGAAATGTAACCATTTATGCCGTCCACGATCGGGGATGTCGGGTTCGCAATGGAGACAACAGGCATCCCCGTGGCCATGGCCTCCAGCATGGCCAGGTTGTACCCGTCTTCCCACGGATGGAGGGTGGAGTTGAGAAAAAGGCGGTGGCTCTGATAGTGGTTCTTCAGATCCTGCCAGCTTTCCGACACTCTCGACTCGGCAACCGTAGGATTGATTCCT
Source organism: Deltaproteobacteria bacterium (assembly GCA_019308905.1). NCBI lineage: Bacteria > Pseudomonadati > Myxococcota > Myxococcia > Deltaproteobacteria bacterium. The sequence continues at coordinate 21,189 of JAFDHF010000003.1, read as the reverse complement.
ACAAGGGTGGAGGGGATACCCCTCAGGATCTCCTCCTGCCATGAGAACCCGAGCATGATGTCCCGTTCTTTCATGAGGTTGCCCACCCTGAGAACCCGCTCCACCTCCCCCTTATACCCGCCGTAGTGATTCAGGTCGATCCCTGGGAGGATCACGGGTCCTTCCAGTGCGCAGTTCTCCCGCTTAGACTCGGAGATAAAGACAAGGGTCAGACGGTTTCTTGCCGCAAGGTCACGGATCCCGGTACGGTACTGTTCGGCTGTGGCCCTGTGGCCTCCCAGGGCGATTTCGGTGGAGATCTTGTTGTGAAACACGAGGATCTTGGGGATATCGACCCCTTCGACTGCCAGAAGGTCCCTCATGTTATGGCATACCACGAGGTCGAAATCCCCTGCCCGGAGCCTTGCGAGGGCCTCCGCCTCCTGCAGGAGGGTGATGTTTTCAGGGAGAGGTCGCATGTTGTATTGCCACCCGAAGTGTCCCCCCTTGGCGACCTCCACCGCGTGGAAAAGATGCCCTGTTCGGGCGAGCATCGTCAGATAAGCCTCATGCCAGTTGAAGGTGAGGATATTGAGACACGACCCGGTAGCCACCCCGTCCTCCAGTTTGCTTTTCCGGTCAGGGAAATATCCACCGCCTTGGAAGCAAAGGCCGTACCAACCCATGCCTGAGACGGAGACCGGGCCGGTGAGGCAAGGTACCCATGGATGTCTTTTGTTGTTATTCGGGAGCAAAGGCGGGGAGGCGTATCCCCGGACCACGGACCCTGCAAGGTATCAACCCCGGGTGCGGGCAACTCCGGCAGGAGAGGAAAGATCTGCCTCGCCCCTTTCAGAAAGGAACAACCTTGGGGTTTCCTGCAACCTTCCCTACAGAGCCGATGCGGTCTCAGGCCTGAAATCTCTTGCTGCCCTGTGGAGCCTCTGGGAGTTGGGCCGTTGGATAATCGCCTTCCACCCGGTCAACAGTTCCCGAATAACCTTGAGTGCGTCGTCCAGGTGTTCTTGGCTGTTCTTGAGGTTGGCCATGGAGAGCTGATTGTTGATGTACAGATAAAGGGTTTCCAGAGAAAGGGCCAACTGGCCTCCCTTTTCTCGGTTCAGGCTGCCGTTCAATTCGGAAATTATACCCTGGGCCCTTGCAATGGCAATCCCCTTGCCCGGGATGTCTCCCCTTTCCATCTTCGTCTTTGCCTGTTCAATGAACCGGATAGCCCCGTCATACATCATGAGAATCAGCCTGCCCTGGTCCGCCGTGACAAAGCGGGTCTTCTGGTACTGGGTAAAGGAATAGTTCAGATCCATGTGACATACTCCCTTCATTGTCCGGTATTCTAACGCAATCTCACCACCTGGTTGGTCAACCAGTCACTCTGGCTCTGCATCCGACCGAGCAGGGCTTCCAGAACAGAAAACTGCCTGGTGTACCTCGCCTCAATCTGGTCCATCCGGACTTCGAGATCGGCGATCCGGTCGTCCAGATAGTCCATGTGGTCCTCGATGCCCTTTTCCTGGTAGTGAATCGTACCCGTGTACGAGTCGGTGAGATAATCCAGTTGCCTGCTCAGCTGGGCGGCCACCCCACGGGTAATGGTCACTGTCCCATAGTCGCCGGGAGTCGACGCCGCTGTCTGGATTCTCAAGCCCTCCATGGGACTGTCTTCTGGCCCGGTAAAAACATCCGAACTGTCCACCGCCTCTGGGGCATCGTACCATGTATCCCCGCCGGACACTCTGAACTGCAAGGTGTTGCCGGAAATACGGATATCGTAAGTGCCGGCCTCGGTGTCATCGGTGTGGGAGAGGTAGGAGACGGAACCGTGGCTCGTGCTGCCGTGACCAACGAAAATCCGGCTGACCCCCACAAAATCGTCAGAAAGGGCGTCAGAGAGATCAGATTCGTCGATCGCGAGTTGCCCGTCGCTTCCGGTCTTGATTCCGATCTGGGAGAGAACCACATAGTCGCCGGTGAGCCCATCGATGGATGTGCTGATAATGCTCCTGAGCTGCTGTTGGATATTGCGCAGAGTTGCGTCCCCGTTGAGGGGACCCGAAGTATCGTTGTCGCTATCGTACTGAAACTGCTCATCGATAAGGGAAAGGGCGCTGTTGTAAGCCTCCACAAAATCGCTGATATTGGACATGACCGTCGACGTGTCGTTCGAGACAGTGACGGAAACCGGACTGCTGGAATCTGCGGAGAGAAGGTTGAGGGTCATTCCCTCGATCACATCGGTGATTGTATTGGAGCTCTTGGTCATGCTGATGTTGTCCACCTCGAGGCTCGCGTCCTGTGCAGCCTGAAGGGTGGGGTTGAATACGTCAATGGTAAAGCGGTCTCCCACGGCGAAATCCTGGGTTCCGGCTCCGAAGGCCACATCCACCCCCTGATCTGTGCTGTGGAGCTCGTCGAAAATCGACGTGGCGGTCGCACTGGTCGTGTACGCATCGGCAGCACCCCAGGTTACTCCACCGTCCTCGGAAACTTTGAATTTGGCTGCCCCTAGAGCCCCTCCAGTGGTGATCTCGATCAGATAGGTCTTGTTTTCCGTACCGGTGTACGTGCCGGAAGAGGTTACGGTACCGTCAAAGGTGTTGTCGCTGTCGGCCGCGGCCGTCTCGATACTCTTTGTGCTGAAGTTGAGAGAAGTGTCGTTATTTGAGATCGTGATGGCATTTTCCTCTCCGGATTCGTCGGCCGTCAGTACCAGACGGTAAGGATTGGTTGCCGAACCGTCATTGAGGATCGTAGCGGTGAGGCCGCCGTCGGCTCCGTTGATGGCATCCCTGAGATCGAGCAGGGTGGTGGTGGAATCCACCGATATCTCCACGCTGTCACCGGACCCCACCGAGAATGTGAAGGTCCCGGAGCTGCTGGCCACAGCCGTACTGTCCTCGTCCTCCCAACCTTGAGAGCCGATCTTGTGGGACTGGGCAAGCCGGTTGACCGTTACCGAGTAACTGCCTGCCACAGCGGAGCTGGTGGCGGAGACCGTAAGGATGTCCTCGTCGCTGGACGAGGCGGTCTTTGCTAGAAAATCGGAGGCGGTTTTCAGGGAGTCGGCTTCGCTCTTGAGAGACAAAAGACGCGTATTGATCGTCTGCCACGCGGAGAGCTTCTCCTGGTAGTCGGACTTCCTGCTCTCAAGAAGTGTGATGGGGCGGCGTTCGATTTCCATCAACTGGCTTATTATGTCCGTCCAGTTGATCCCCGAAGCCAAGCCGCTCACAGTAGATGTTGCCATGATCGATCATTCTCCCTTTTGACTACAGCTTGGAACTGAAGATGGTCTCACAGATCTCGTCCATCTGTTTTGCCAGTTTCACGAGTTCGGCCGGCGGAATCTGACGGATGACATGCCCTGTCTCACGGTCGACGATTTTCACGATCACTTCCCTGCTGTCAGACGGTACCTCGAAGTGGATTCTCCTGTCAAAGACGCGGCTCGTGCGGTTCAGATGGTCGGCGATCCTCCTTGCCTGCTCCCTCTCGGCCTGTCTCCTCTCATTCAACGCCTCTGCGTCCCGGGTCGCCCTTTCAGGCCCGGCCACCTGGGGGGTCTTTCCCCGTTCCTGAGAGGGGTAGCCCTCCACGGACTGAACTGAGGAAGCTTCTATGGATCCAATACCATCAAAGGGCTTCATGGTTCACCTCTCGGCGGTAATGCCTGGAGGAGAACTCCCCTCCAGGCATCTCGATACCGATTAACCAAGAAGCGTCAGAACCGACTGGTTGGCCAGGTTCGCCTGGGCCAACATGGCTGTTCCAGCCTGGGTCATGATCTGATTCTTGGTGAAATTGGCCATCTCGAGCGCCATGTCCACATCACGGATCTGAGACTCGGCCGCCGTCAGGTTCTCTGCCGAGATATTGAGGTTGGCTATGGTGCTCTCGAGCCTGTTCTGAACCGCACCGATATCGCCTCGCTGGCTGGCCACATTGGCAATAGCCGTGTCGACGGCCGCCAGAGCGGTCAGAGCATTGGCGGTGGCGCTTATGGAGATGCCGCTGAGGCCGATGGATGCCGCGTGCATGCCGCTGATGCCGATGCTCAACCTGTCTGTGCTCGAGTTGTTGCCGATACCGATCTGGAAGGTCGCCGCGGTGGCGGACCCGGAAGAGAGAGCACCGTTGATCAGCTTGGTGCCGTTGAACTCCGTAGCGTCGGCGATCCGGTTGATCTCGCTCACCAGGGCCTGGAATTCCTGATCCAGGGTTCCCTTCTGGCTCGTCCCCACGGTACCCGTTGCCGCCTGCTCGGCAAGCTCCCTCATTCGGGTCAGCATGCCACTGATCTCGTTCAGAGCCCCTTCAGCGGTCTGGAGCATGCTCACACCGTCGTTGGCATTCCGAACCGCTTGATTGAAACCGCGGATGTCGGCCCGCATCTTCTCGGAAATCGCGAGGCCTGCGGCGTCATCGGCTGCCCGGACGATCCTGAGACCAGACGAGAGCTTCTCGATCGACTTGGACAGCTTGCCCTGGGTGATGCTCAGGTGCCGGTAGGAATTGAGAGCCATTACGTTGTGGTTGATACGAAGTGCCATGATTCAAACCTCCTTGTCCTGTTGCGGCCGGCCTTGGGCCGTCCGTGTCTTAATAGTCAGGGTATCCTTACCCTGCTGGGTCCTCACATTTGTTGCCTTGTGAGAACCTGACATCGCGCTTTCATCCCCCCTTTCTCTCCGGTCTTTTTCCGGGTCCTTGAGAGACCCTCTCGTATTCAGTTGAGTTATCGGTCGATTGGAGGGAGGACTTTAGCCTTTTCACTCGCCTTCACGCGGATGCCCGGCGGCTTACCGGAGGGGGTTCACCAGGCAAGAACGATCCTGCGCCTTTCATCTCTTGTTCTTGAAGATGGGATACCGGAGATCGTACTTGGAGGGATCGAGGACCAGTTGCTTTCCGAGACGGGTTGCACAGTTGATGGCCAGGGGACCCAGGAGATTGGCCGTACTGGCTTCGGGAGCGTCGGGAGTGAAGGAGATCAGGGTCCAGATGGTGATATGGGCGGGATCGGAATCCCCCACAAGGGCGAGATCCCTCTTGTCAACCCGCACCTCGTAATCCCTCTTGAAAAGCAGAGGATTGACGACTACGAAGCTGAGCGACGGATCATCGAGGCACTGGAGCCACTTCAGGGGGCTTCCCCCTCGGTGCTCGACAAAGACGTAGCGCTTCTTTTCTGGAAAACCGAGCAGACCCTCTGGGAAAGTGATTACCTCGTCTTCCCTGTAGCAAACCTCGCCGAGCTTCTTGGAAATGAGCTTCATGGTCCGCGCCTTGCTCTCCTGAGAGCGGCTGCTTGCCCTGAGGCGAGGAGTCCTCGCCGACGGGGTTCCCCCGTCGGCGGGCAACCGCCAAGCCTCTCCGGCACGATGCATGCTCCTCCGGGATTCTCGGCTCAATGAAGAGTTGCCACCTCTCATACCTTCTGCCTCAACCCGCCTGGCCCGGGAAAACCCGCTGCCGCCGGTCTTCACTCGGACTTCTCCTGCCAGAAGCGGGCCAGGGTTTCCAGGGCCTTCACACCGCTGCTGGCTGCCACCTCGTTTTCGTGCTGGATCTTCTGGAATATCTCTTCCCGGTGAACCTTGGTATCCGGTGGGGCCTCGATACCCAGACGAACCTGTTTCCCCTTGATCTCGACGACCGTTACCCGGATCCGATCGCCAATAGTGATCCTCTCACCTGACTTCCTTGTCAAGATCAGCACTCCACCCTCCATGGTGTATGGCGAAGGGATTGGACCCGCCTCGCGAGCAGTTCTATTTCAAGAAGTCCAACAGGTTTGTCTCCATCAACCTAACGGAAGAAGCCAGGGAGGCCTGATAGGCCGTCTCCTGGAGTGAGAGTTCGGCCACGGCATCTGCCAGGTCCGTATCCTCCAACTCCGAGACCATTCCGGTAATGTTGAGTTTGAGATCCAGGAGGCTCTGTTTGGTCGACTCCAGTTGGTTTGCCTTGGCTCCCACTTCGGCCAGTTTTCCAAGAATCTGGTCCATGGCTGTGTCAAGATCGGCTAGGTCTGCCTGGAGGCCCGAGACGTCGTTGCTTCCCAGATGGGTGACCACGTTGTCAAAAACCGAGAATACATTGATGGAACCACTGGTAAAGACCTCCGCCCCGTTCAGGTTGATCGTTACCTTCTGATCCCTGGCGATCTCCACCTGAATCGATCCCGTGTCTCCTTGATAGGTGTAGTCAGAAGTCGAAGAAAATGGCAGTGTATCTGTCTTGAAACCCGAGAAGACGTATCTGTCTCCCAGACGGAGGTCGGCCAGTTGAATGGCATGTTCGAAAATCCTGTCCACCTCCTCGGCCACGGCCTGCCTTGTCTCATCCGTGGCCGTCCCTGTTGTCTGACCGAGAACCAGCTCCTTGGTTCTCGCCAGGAGCTTATTGACATCGTAGAGGCTCGATTCGGTCGCCTTCAGCCAGGAGGTGGCCTGGTCGATATTCTCCGTATACTGATCCAGGGAGGCCAGACTCCTCCGGTGGTCCAGGATCCGGGTCAAGGCCAGCGGATCGTCAGAGAGGTCGTTGACGCGCTTCCCAGAGGAGATCGACTCGTGAACCCTCATGATCCTCTCCGCTCTCTGGGAAAGGCCCTTACCGATCAGATTGTAGGCCATTCTGTTGGTAACCCGCATAGATCACTCCTTGATGGATCTGCCTGGGTTTCTCTCGTCTTCCTTCACACCAGACTCATAACAGTATCCAGCATCTCTCCCACCACACGAATCATCTGAGCCGATGCCTCGTAGGCCTGCTGGAATTCCATCAGATTCGTCATCTCCTCGTCCAGGGAGACGCCTGAAACCTCCTCCCTCCGGTTCTCGATATGTTCGACCATGGATTCTTGATGGTCCGTGGCAGTCTTGGCGTCCGACAGAGAGGCACCCACCGAACCAACAAGGCTGTTGTAATACCCGTCGAAGGTGGCCGTGTTGCCGGCGAGGAGGTTGGCATTCTGAAGATCGGCGATGGCAAGAGCATTCCGGTTGTCTCCGGGCAGGGCCCGGTGGTCCGTGGCTGCGGCGATTTTACTCACATCGTTCTGGATGACGGAGTTTACCGCCATGTCCGAAGCACCGGTCCCGTCAAAGAAACCGTTCAACCCCAGGGCCATGAGGACGTCACTCTGGTCATCTGAGAAATGAAACTCATACCCGCTATCCGCGCTGATCGTCATGTAGCCTCCCGAGACCGTTGCAGAAACCCCGGTCACCGCGTCGACCTTCTGCCCGAGGTCCTGGAGCGTATCCCCTGGGTCCACGGTTATCGACGTCTCTGTCTCCCCTTGTGTAGCCGTATTGTACACCCAGAGAGAAAAACCGTTGCCTTCCACTATTTCGTCCCAGAAAGGGAGGCCCGACGCGGACGAGGCGAGAGAGGCTGCCGGGTCGGCCTCGTACGAGGTCGTAAGAGAAGTGTGGTAGCTGAGCCCCACCCCCGAGCTGTGGAGCCGGTTGACCTCGCCTATCATCGATTGGGCGAGGGTGTTCAACTGGTCGATGTACCCCGCTATCGTATCATCCCGCATCTCAAGCCATGCCCCGAGCTTCCCCTGCTCGATCTTTGAGGTGATGTCGGTCAGGTTATCCTTGCCGTCGTTCCACATTACATCGTAAAAGCCCGAGCTGTTCGTCTCGCCTTGGAGAGAAAAACTGATCTTACCCTGGACGATCGGCTTGCCCCCGGCGACAAAAACGGTCACCATCCCGTCTGAACTCTCGAAGCTGTTGAAATCGATCATCTCGGAGAGGTCTTTCAGGAGTTGGTCTCTCTGGTCCCTGTAGTCGTTGGCGTTTTGCCCGGTCACCTCGACGGAGGCTATTTTCTCGTTCAGGTTGGCAATCTGGGTGGAAATGGTATTGACGGTGTCTAATCCATCTGAAACCAAGTCGTCCATCTGATCCCGGAGGTCGGACAGGTTCGAGTAAGCACGGTTGAACATCTCCGCCATGGAGGTGGCCTTCAGGACAAGATCTGTTCTCTCGGCCTGGCCTGACGGATTATTGGCCAACTCTTGCCAGGCATTCCAGAATTCGGTCATCCGTGCACTCAGGCCTGTCTCGGAGGTCTCATCGAAAATCGCGGCAACCTGGCCTACGGCCCCCTTGCGGGCCTGCCATCTGCCCAGGATCTGGGACTCCTTTGCGAGTTGAGACTGGAGGAACCGGTCGTAGACCCTCCGCACCTCCTCCGCACGGACTCCGGTTCCGATCTGTCCTGGATTGGAAGAGAGGGGCGTGGCCGTCTCGAGGATCACCTCCTGCCGGGAAAAGCCCGGTGTCCCCACATTTGCGATGTTGTGGCTCGCAACCTGGAGGGACTTCTGATGGGTCAGAAGGGCCCATTTGGCCGTGTTCATGATGGCATATATGGTCGACATTTCAAACCCGCCCTAAGCTTTCTCCGAAAGGAATCGGCCGCCGCCTCGGTCACCGTCCAAGACCCCGGAGGCAGCATACTTCGGACTCGACACCGCGAGATACCGGATCAGGGCGAGAGACCCCCTGACAAAGTCCGCAGAATGCTGGAGGAACACCCGGTTCTCTTCGTTCGCCTCCTGGATACTCCTCAGGATCGCCGACAGATTCGACCGGAGGCTCCTCAGCCGCCCTGCCAGAGGCTCTTCGAGCCGCGCTTCCAGGGCCGAAAGGGTCAGCTCATCGGGGGAGAGCCCCATTCTCCCGGCCAGATCCTGGAGTATGGCCTGTCGAGACTGCTCCAGTATCCGTATCTTGAGGACGAGATTCTCCTTCTCCTTGGTGGCCTGTATCAGTTCGGGTATGGAACAGTCAACGACGATCCTTCTCTCCTGCTGGAGAAGAGAGAGGAGGGAGCGATAGATTTCCAGTTCCCTGGCCAGAAGATCCGATAAATCGGTGAGGATGAATTCCAAGGTATTTTTCCCGTTGCCCGCGTTTCAGACACAAAAGAGGAGGGTCTAGGCAAACTCATCAATCCCCTCTTTTATCATCTTCCGGGCGACATCTTCGCCCTTCACAGAGTATGTCCCTGCCTCGATCGCCCTTTTGAGGCCGACCACTTTATCCTCTCGAACATCAGGGACCTTCTCCAGAAGTCCTTTCACCTTTTGTGTTATTTCCTGGGTCTCCCTCTCCCGCGCTGCCCTTGAAATCTCGACCCTATCGAGCCTGGATGACTGTTTGTCAGGCCCTCGCCCTTGTGAGGCTTTCTCCTTCTCTCCCGCCCTTTTGATATAGGGCTCGAGCACATAGGGTTTGTCCCCGGAAATCTTCATAGCCGCGACTCCTTCCACAGACTCTAAACCGTGTCTACCACACCTATCGACAGCCGACAAGCAAAACTTTAGCCATTCCGGCGCTCCGCCGGGCCCTTCCGGTCTTCTCCGGTCGATTCTCCATCGCGGGGACGCGATCCCGCAAAGGTGACACCCCCTCCTCCGCTCACCCGCTGGACATTCCAGACCGTACCCGGTTTGTAGGGAGCAACCCGCTTCCCTGCCCCGGCACCCGGCTCGTCTAAGGAGGCGTTGAGTTGTTCGAAGACGAGATCCGCCAGGCCTATACCCCGGCCGCGGGCCAGGAAGCGTGCAACTTCAAGGTCGCCCATCGATGTATACAACCCGCTGTGCAGGCCCATTCCCTGGGGTTGTGCAAGGCCGGCTCGCATGGTTTTGAGCAGGGTGTAGATAAAGATCGACTCAAAATCCTGGCAGGCCCTCCGCAGACGACCCGGTTTGTCGGTCATCCCCGGGCGGTCACCGCCTCTCACGGGCAAAAAACGTGGAGAAGCGCCGGGCAACTCCTTCTCGACCATACCGCTAAGGGGGAAAACTCGTTCCACTCCAACTCCACCAACAGGTTCATTCCCTTGTTTCTGACAGCTTCGAACTACATGATCTCCAACTCAGCCTGAAGGGCTCCGGCCTGCTTGAGGGCCTGGAAGATGGCGATGAGATCTCTAGGTGAAACACCGATGGCGTTGAGGGCTTTGACCACCTCCTGTATACTGACGCCCTCGGGCATGAGCATCACCTTCTGCTTCTCCTCTTTGACCCTGAGCTCGGTCTTGGGCGTAACGACCGTCTCTCCCCTCCTCGCAAAGGGCATGGGCTGTGAGACCTCGGGCCTTTCCTTGATCACGATGCTGAGATTGCCATGGGAGATAGCCACGGCGGAGATCCGTACCTCCTCTCCGATCACCACCGTACCGGTTCTTTCATCGAGAACCACCTTTGCAATCCTGTCCGGGGTTACGTCCAGTCCCTCAATAGAGGCAACGAGTCCCACAACGTCGTCCGCATATTCGGAAGGCAGCTCCACCCTCACCGTGCCGCCGTCTATGGGCGTGGCGAATTCTCCATCCAAGGCGGAATTGACGACCCGAGCAAGGCGCAAAGCCGTGGTAAAATCCGGGCGCCTGAGATTGATGCTGATCTCCCTCCTGTTTCCGAACCGGAAGGGAATCTCCCTTTCGATCAATGCTCCGTTCACGACACGCCCGACCGTGGGATGGTTCTTCTGTGCCTTTGCCGCTGCACCCGAGACCGTGAATCCTCCGCCGATGGAAACGGGGCCCTGGGCTACAGCGTAGACCAACCCATCCGGTCCCTTCAGGGAGGTCAGCACGAGGGTTCCTCCCTGTAGGCTCTCGGCGTCGCCGATAGACGAAACCAGGGCGTCGATGCGGGTTCCTGCCCTTGCAAAGGGCGGCAGGTCCGCCGTCACCATTACGGCAGCCACGTTGTCCACCTTGACCTTGGAGCGGTCCACCTGAATTCCCATCCGTTTCAGCATGCTGACCAGACTCTGAATGGTAAACTCCGTCCCCTGGTTGTCCCCTGTTCCGTCGAGGCCGATGACGAGGCCGTAGCCCACCAGTTGATTGGACCTGACACCCTGGATATCGGCAAGATCCTTGATCCGCACCGCGGCCGCCGGCGAAAGCAAAAGCCACAGGAGGATTGTAACTGCAAGCAGCGCCTCTATCCGCTTCATCTGGTCTCCCCTCTGAAGGGGTTCTCCGCCACTGTTCGGCTTCTATCTGATTGCCAGGATGCCATACTGAAAGCCACGGCCCTCAGAACGGCCAGGTCCTGTTGAGAAAACGTGTAAACCATCCGGGCCGCTGGTAGTCGTTGACCACGCCCCTGCCCGAGTATGCAATCCGGGCGTCCGAAATGTATGTCGACAGTACCACGTTATCCCGCGAGATGTCATCCGGCCTGATGATCCCACTGATTACGATATATTGGGCCTCATGGTTGACTTCCACCTCCCGCTTCCCCTCTATGACGAAGTTGCCGTTGGGAAGAACCTCTATGATTCGGGCGGTGATGTTTGCCGTCAGGTTTCCACTCCGCACCGTTTTCCCTGTTCCCTTGAAGTTGTTGCTAAGGCTGGCATTGAGCAGCTCCGCGGGATTGAGATTGTCGTACTGAGAAGCGAGTTGTTTCTCGAGACCCAGAAAACTCTCGACTCCCGCCTTGACCGAGGAATCGCGGCTCGTGTCTGTGTTGGCGCTCTCCGATGCGCTTGAAGACTCGACAATGGTGATTGTGACTATGTCCCCGACCCTTCTCGCCTTGATGTCCGAGTAGAGCGAAGCCATGGTCGAATCACTTCTCCATAGTGAACCCTCTAATGGTTGTTCTTGGGCAAGGGGAGCGACAGTGCCCTCAGGCACCACTCCTCCGCCCCTCTTTGCATTCTCGGTGTGGGCTCCGCACCCGAACACGAGCAAGCCGGTCCACAGAATCAACCCGAAAAGCCTTTTCCCTTTCATGATCCTCCTCGATCAAACCGGGCACTACCCGGTCGATTCCTGCGGCCCCTTTCCAACCGGGGAACTAGTACTCCACACGGACCGTCTGGCTGTCCACAACCCGGCCGTATACCCGCTTTCTGGAATCGAGGTTTAGAACCCGTACGGTATCGCCCACCCCTCCTCTCTGGTCCACCCGGCCCAGGGCGATCACCTCCAGCCTTGGCGTCTCGAACAGCAGCTTCACCACGTCCCCCCTCTTGACTACTGGGGGCTTGTCCACCAGGACGCTTCTCAGAACCACGCCTGCGCCAATGGTTCTCTTCATCCTGAGTCCCAGGGCGTCGCCCAGGTCTGTCAGCGCACCGGGCGGGACCTTGGCAAGGTCCCTCTTGTCCAGGCTGACGTCCTCGACCGAAAGGACCTGATTTCTCCCAACCGGCCTCCTCGTGACCACTACCTCCTTGAGCACCTCGATATAGGCTCTGGCCCAGATCCTTCTCTCATCTTGCCGGCCCTCATTGAAGACTATCTGCACCGGCGTCCGGCCCAGATACCGGGTGTTGGGCGGTACATGAAGGGAGAGATCGTACCTCTGGCCGGCCAGAACGACCGGGCCCGGTACGCGGACCTCTCTGATCCGGACCTCTGCCGGTTTCCAGGGATGGTTCGACTCGAGAAACCCCACCACCGCTTCTCTGATCGTCTCCTTCGAAATCTCGACGGCCCCGGCGGATTCGACCCCCGGGCCCATTCCAGGGCCGTACAGAAGAATGAGCGAGCAGAGAACCATCAGGAATGAACGCCCTCTCTTCGGAATGCCGCAGTCACTCTCTTTCATGGTCTGCATCACCTGCTAGCGCTTCAGGTTGTTGGCGATCTGGAGCATCTCGTCTGCAGTCTGAATCGCCTTGCTGTTGATCTCGTATGCCCTCTGCCCCACGATCATCTGGACCATCTCTTCCACCACACTCACGTTGGACAACTCGAGGTAACCCTGGGCGATGGTTCCAAGACCTTCGGTCCCGGGGGTCCCGGTGATGGCCGTCCCGGATGCCTCTGACTCGAGGTAGAGGTTCTTCCCCTGGGGGATAAGACCGGCGGGATTGACAAAGGTCGCCAGTTCTATCGTCCCTATTTGAGTGGGAGAAGACTGACCTGCCTGCAGGACCGAGACCGTTCCGTCCGCTTCCACCGACACCTTGATAGTGTCCTCCGGGATGGTGATCGCGGGGTCGATGAGATATCCGTCACTTGTACATATGCGGCCTTCGTTGTCCTTCTTGAGAGCACCGGCCCGCGTATATGCTGTCTCCCCGTCCGGCATCGTCACCTGAAAGAACCCTGCCCCTTCAATGGCGAGGTCGAGCTCGTTCCCCGTCTGCTGGTAATCGCCCTGGACAAAGACCTTCTGAATGGCCACCGGACGGCAACCGTAACCCAGGTATATACCCGTGGGGATCATCCCTCCTCCACCGGCCTCTGTGCCCGGTAGCTTCAGGGTCTGATACATCAGGTCCTGAAAATCGATCCGACTCCTCTTGAATCCGGCCGTGTTGGCATTGGCCAAGTTGTTGGCGCAGACATCGATGTCCATCTGCTGCGAACGCATCCCGCTGGCGGCAATCCACAGACTCCTCAACATCCCCTACAATCCTCCAAATTCATCGGGCAAGGCACCCGGGTTCAAGACCCGGGCAAGCCTGTAGAAGAGATTGCAAATCATCTCAGCCGCCCGACTTCGTCCACGGCTTTCTTCTCCGTACTATCAAAGGAATGAATCACCTTCTGCTGTGCCTCATAGGTGCGAATCGTTTCGATCATCCGAACCATTTCCATGACCGGGTTCACGTTGGAATTCTCAAGGTGTTTTGATCTCACCTCCACATGTTCAAGCGGCCTGACTTCGGAAGAGCCCCCGGCCCAGGCAAACAGACCTCGTCCCTGTTTGACGAGTCTCCTCGTGTCAGGGAAGGTCACCACTCGGAGGCGTCCCTCCTCGTTTCTGTCGACATATATGATCCCCCCCTGGTCGATTTCGATCTCCCCTTCCGTGAGGGTGATAGGTCCTCCCTGTCCCATAACAGGTTGTCCCTCCTGAGTGACAAGATTCCCGTCACCCGTGAGGGCGAAGTCGCCCCTTCGAGTATAGCGTGGGCCCTGAGGGGTCTGGATTTCGAAGAACCCCTGGCCCACGATTGCCACATCCAAAGGATTCCCCGTCTCTGTCAAGGGACCCTCGGAGAAGTCCGTGACTATTGCCGACAGATTCACGAACGTCGGGGTCCAGACGGGTCTTCCCTCCCCCGCCCAGATTGCGGTCAGGGGCGGGCTCGAAGTCTCGAACACGGCCACATCTCCTTTGAACCCCGCCGTGTTTGCGTTGGCCAGGTTGTTGGCGATCATCTCCAGCCTCTTCTGCTGGCTGAGAAATCCTGAGGTCGAAACATAGATCCCGTGATTCAACAGACTCCCCCCAGACATCAGGATATCACGAGGTGAATCAAGAGACGTGCCAAAGAGAGATCCTCGTGCTTCCGGTTATAACCTATGGAATTTCCAGCTGAATTAGGCCCAGGAGGGATCCATGGCCATGCCGATTCCTCTCCTCGCTTTCCTGCCTCTGCCCCCGGTATGGAAGAAATTGCCTATCTCGGCCCTCCAGCCAAGCCGGCCTTCCACCTATGATGGACCCTGTAGACGAAGGCCAGAATCTCAGCCACAACTGCATAGGCCTCCGGAGGGATCTCCTCGTCCAGGTCGAGGGTTGAGAGGAGCGATAGCAGGGCGGGGTCTTCCCTGATAGGAACACCGGCCTTTCTGGCCGCCCCGATTATCCTTTCAGCCACCACGCCCTTACCCTTGGCCACCACCCTGGGGACCTCTCCCTCCCCTGGTCTGTAGTCAAGAGCCAGGGCCTCGCGGATCGCTCTGTTTCGGACTCTCCTCATGGCTAGACTCGAATGTTCACCCCTTCCAGCCTATCCAGGGGCAGGAGGATCTTCTTTAGAAGTGCCTTCCTGGTAAGGGGCCTTTCGAGAAGAAAGCATTCCATTCCCAGAACGGTCAGGCCGTGGCCTTGGAGTCCTTCCTTGAGATCCCCCGCCATGGACCGGACCAGGGTGACGGTCTCCTCTTGGTCAATGCCGATTCTGATTGTCACTCCCTTGTTGGAGATCTTCCCCTCGATCTGAAAACGGCCGAGCCCCCCCATAGAGAGAAGGACAACCAGAAGAATCCCTTCTCCCTTCCTCCCTTTTCCCCTTGGAAGTCGAACCAGCAGGTCGGCTGCCCCGGGGGTACTGCCGAAGAAAAAGGGGATCTGCAGGAGAAGGCCGAGTCCCTGCTGCCTGGCAAGGAGGTTTGCAGTTTGGAAAAACTCAAGCCTGTCGACCAGTGACTCTGGAAATCCCACGGCTCTGTCATGGAGAGACCCCCCCTCTTTGCCGAGGTCCCGACTCAGGCCGAGGAGCTTAAGGGCCAGTGCTTTGAGATCTGTCTCCGCTTCCTGAAAATCCCCTTTGGCCCCCGCCTCGACCCACTTTCGAAGTTTTCCTTCATAGAACAACCCTCCCCTGGTCAAAGCGGTCCGCACCCAAGCCGGGTCAGGCAGATCGCCCTGATCCAGGGCAAAGGAGGCAAACCATCTCAGCAGGGGTTGAAACCAATCCCCATCGGCCGGGCTCAGGCTCTCCAGCAAGGCCATGGGCGAAGGATCCTCCCCGGAGACGAGCAGCCGCGAGGCAAGCGCTCTGAAGAGAACAACGATTCTGGCATCGGCGGAAGTGTTACGGGAGACTATCTTGAGGATGATGGGTGGGCCCTTGGTCTTGACGACACCCTCCACCTGATCTCCTTCATACAAGGGAAGCTCAGTGGTACCGACCAACTCGGTCCCTCCAATATCCATCAACACCCGGGAACCACCAAGCACTCTGACCACACGGCCGGTCAAAAGATCGCCCACATGGAGAGCTTTCAGCAGACCAGGGCACCCCGAGCCCCTCACGAACAACCGGGAACCTGGTGCTGCTGGGGATTCTCCTGTCTTAAGGGACGGCCCGACCCTGTGGATGGAAGGCATGCTCTGCTATCTCTTCAGGCCCAGGATCAAGTCGATCTCCCCCCTGGGCAGCTTCACCCGCTTCGCTATTTCGTCTGCGTCGAGCCCCAGGTTTCCCAGACGGGAGACTTCACGGTACATACCGGATATGTCAGAATGTTCCAGCTCGAGGGTCAACTTCTCGGCTCGCCGAATCGCCTCGACTATCCGCTTTTCCTGGGAGTCCATCTGTGTGAGGAGCTCTTCGGTCCTCCTGTTTCTTTCATGGAGCGCGTCGATAAGATTCTTTGAGGCCCTGTCCGATTCCCTGAGCAGAACACCTAGGGAGGATACCGTCTCTTGCAGTTTGCCCGTATCCCCGGACCTCCCCTGCCGCTTCCGACCACCAAAAAGGTAGAAGAGTACAACGGCGCAGACCGCCAGATCCGCCATGATCAGGAGAAGGATCAGATGGTTCCCCAATGTGGATTCCAGTATCACCTGCCGGCCTTCCAGACGGGCTTTCCTCCGGGCCCCTTGAAACGCGTCTTGACGCCCGTGGGCCAATCAGACAAAGATGTCGACCTGTCCCCCCGTCTCTTCTCCACTCAATTCCCGGGCAGCCGCACCACCTTCTCTGCCCGACCGATCCTGGCGCGACCTTTTCCTCTCTCCCCGATCGCCCCCTCCTCGCCTCCTATCCCTGATCAGGGCCTGGTCGGCCTTTTCCGTGTCTCTGATGTCCCGTTGCTTCTTTTCCTGCTCTTCCTGCAGTTGGAGGGCGAAGTGCTTTTGTTGGAAGTCAGGGTGCCGCTGCTGAACCTCCTGGACCCTTTCGGCCGTTGTGCTCTGGTTGATGACTATCTGGCTATCAAGGGGGCCGACCATTGGTCATTTTCCCCACTTCCCGCCCGGCTATCGAGCCGGCCTGCCGACGACCTGTCCGGATCTGTAACCGAGAACCTCTTCGGCCCTCCTGTTGAACAGGGTAATGGTCCGCCTGCGACCGGTGGAAACGATCATGCCCGCAGAGTTCTGGATCAGGCTGTCCAGATGGTCCCGGGTCTTCTCGAGCTCGGCATTTGTGGCTTCCAGACTCGGCGTGAGCTTGATGACCTCTTCATTCACGACTCGGAGATACTCGTTCTTTTCGGCGAGATCCCTCTCAACCTCGGAAATCCCTGTTACCCTTGATCCGCAGCAGCAGGGTCCCTCTCTGAGTATCCTACGGGTTCCGTCTGCCTCGAAAGGCCACGCGGGACTCGCCCCGTTCCCCGCTTCCCGAAGCCTCTCAGGCCACTTCGCGGGCCCTTCGAGAACCGAGAGGGTGAGCTGCCTCAGAAGGGGCAACACCATGGATGCCCGCTCGGCCAGGAAACCCCGAATTCCTCTCGACACCCTATCGTGCATCGCCCCTCCTTGCACTCCGCTTGTCCATAAGGCTTTTCACCTTCTTCTCTATCACGTCGATATTGAACGGTTTACAGAGGTAGTCCGATGCACCGGCCTCCCTCACCGAACGGCGTGAATAGTCGGACTCGTACCCTGTGATTAGAATCACGTCGAGATCGGCATGGGCCTCCTTGATTCGTTTCAACATCTCGATCCCATCCATGACCGGCATCTTGATATCGGAAATCACCAGTGCCACTTCCTGGGTCTCCAAAAGGCCGAGGGCCTCCCTGCCGTTGCAGGCCACAATCGAGGGATAGCCCAAGACACCGAAGAACTCGGCAAGCATCTCCCTGACACCGTCGTCGTCATCTACAATCAGGATCTTTTCTCTGCCCATCGTCGCGATCCCCCCCCTGGCGGACGGATCTCGTCGGTCTCGCCGATCACACCCTCTCTACGGATGGGTATACAGACCGTGAAGACCGTCTCACCCGGGCGGCTTTTCACCCTGATTTGAGCCCCGTACCTGCTCATAAGGTATTTGCTGTTGAAAAGCCCTATACCCATGCCCGGCGGCCTGCCGTCTTGCCGCACTGCCGGTTTTGTACTAAAGGAGAAATCGAAGATCTTCTTCTGCTCCTCCTCCGGGATGCCGCACCCGTTGTCCTGGATGGCCACGTAGATATACTCCTCGTCGTGTCTCGTGGAGATCTTCAGCCGCTTGGACTCGGTCTCGTACATGGCATCAACGGCGTTGTTTATGAGATTCACAAAGGTCTGGCTGAAATCCCCATAAAACCCCTCGATCCGTGGAAGATCCTCGTCGAAGTCGCACTCCCTGACCACGTTGTGTTTGAAATCGAGGTTCCCCTCCATGAAGCTGAGTTCCTTTGCCAGGATCTGATTGATGTCGAGTCTTTCGAGCTCCTGTCTCTGCGTCTTGTAGCACTTCTCCATCAGGTTCTCGATGATCTCGGCCATCCTCGAGCCCTGCTGTAGTATCTTTTCCGCGTAGCCTGTAACCCTGTTGTTTCCGTCTCCATAGAGCTTGATGAGATCGGCGGTGGAGAGGATGACCGAAAGGGGAGTTCTCAAGTTATGGCCGATTCCGGCCGTGAACTGGCCGACAACCTTCATCGTCTCCGCCTGAACCAGTTGGTCCTGGAGTTCCATGAGTTTCTGGTTGGTCACCTGGAGGCTTCTGGTCCTCTCAAGGACCTTCTCCTCAAGGCATTCGTTCATCGCAATGAGTTCATGGACCAGCTTCACGTTTTCAAGAGCGATGGCAGCCTGGGAGGACATCAGGTGGGCCGCCGGAATCTGTTCGGAACGGAGAGCATTCGCCTCGCAGTGGCCCAGATTTACCACGCCGATGGTCACGTCTCTGCAGATGAGGGGGAGGGTCATCGCCGAGCCGCCGGCCGGCCGTTCTGATGGGGGAAAACGGGTCTCCTGAGAGGCGTCCTCGATGACAAGGGGCCTTTTTTCCCTGAGAACCCAATCGATCATCTCCCCACTGGGATAGAAAGGATTCGCCTCACCTCGGGGATAAGCAGGGGGGACAACCTCGGCCATGGGAACCTGTCCGGACGGTTCAAAGAGGATCAGTACACCCCCTTCTGCATCCAGCCCTTCCACGACTGCATCGAGAACCGCTGTGCACACTCTGCCCATCTCCATGGGATAGGCAAGGGCATCCCCGATACGGCGGATGGCAGAGAGTTCTCTGACCTTCTGCTCGAACTGCCGGCTCATGGCAGCCAGAGCCTCTGCATAGGCTTTATGACTCTGTGGCTTTTGAGCGATTCTCCTTTTCAACCCTTCACCGCCTCAACTTCGGTTTCATGCCGACAGGGCCGCAAAAAAGGCCTCGATCCCCTCCCTCTCACTCCGGATCCCCGCCGTCAGTTCGGCTAGGTCGTCTCGGCCCAGGCCAGTTGCCGCCAACGCGTCGGTGATTAGCTCCGCGGAGTCGTGCCCGCCCGTCACGCTCAAGCCTGCTTCGTTAGAGCAGAAGTCAGCCAGATGGATGGCAGCGGGGAGTCTCGTCCAACTCCTTCCGCCACCCGGAATCCCATGGTGGAAACGGATCGCTTCGACAAGGGGCGCGGGGAATTTCCACTGTTCTCCAAGCCATGCCCCAACCTCGGCATGATCAAATCCCCAGACCTCCCTCTCCACTTCGGCAAGGCGCCCCCCCTGTCTGATGACCCTTTCCAGGACTCTGCTGTAGGTCTCGTGCATGACGTGATCCATCAGAACCATTCCGATATCATGGATCAATCCGGCCAGAGACGTCCCTTCAGGGTCGAGCCCCTCGAGTCTCTTTCCCAGGAGCCTGGCACAGCTGGAACAGGCGATCGAATGGAGCCAGTATGCGGTCCGATCGAAATAGGAGACTCCACCTTGGCGGAAGAATGTCTCGAAGATGGAACACCCCAGGGCCAACCCCTTCACTGCCTGGAACCCCAGAAGTACGATGGCCCGATGAATCGTGGTAATCTCCCGGGGAAACCCGTAATAGGCCGAGTTGGCGATTCTCAAGACCTTGGCCGAAATCGACTGGTCAAACGAGACGACCCTCTCGAGGTCTCTCGAAGAAGAACCCTCGTCCTCAAGCACCTCCAGGATACGGGCGATAACGGCCGGGAGAGTCGGGAGCTCTTCGATCCGCCGTACTACCCTTTGGGCTCCGGTCCGATCCATTTCCCTCTCCTCACTCCTGCATGGGCACCAGCAAACGGAGCAGGGCGATCGGCCGGAGTAGCCCTCTTTTCCGGGAATATCGATCCGCCGTGCCTCCTGCCGAGCCATTCGGTCAAACCCTTTTCTCTTACCCCAAGGCCACCCTCACAAGCCGCTCACTTGCCTCTCCCGTTCGCCGAATCCGATCGTGCAGACCCGGTCCCATCTATCTTTTCGGCAACAATCCGGTTCCCCATTAAGGAAAAAGACCGGAAACAGACCCGCTGGCCCGTGTCAAAAGCAAATGCGCTGCCACTTCCTTATTTTTAATTTATTGAAATCACAAGTCTTTTTGGATAGAAAGCCTTGAGAGAATGTCAATTTGTTGTCAAGTCTGCAACCTTTTTGACAGAAGGGGCCTACTCGGAGATTCTTTCACTCGTCTTCACGCGGATGCCGCGACTTGCCGCAGGAAGGAAGCGAGAGGCAACCGCACCGAAGCCATGGCAAAGGCGGGTGCTACACTTCGGCGGAGTCCCCCTTGGCTTCGCCACAGATACCACGAGCCTTCTCGACCCGGTCTTGCCGCCCGCGATGGGTAAAACGGCACAGTATTTGCTTTGGCGACCGTGTCGCCGTCCGTCGAGGATCACGAGATGTCGGAGAAGAACGAGGCACCCCCTGTAAATCCAGAGATCCGCCTCAGCGGATCCGACACATCCTTCGAACCCGAGAGTGCGGAAGCGAGCGGGCAGGAGGAGATCTCTTCCCATGATTCGACACCCATCTCAGGCGATCAACCTGAAAAGACCGGGTCTCGTGAACAAGGTCCCTCTCCGAGAAGACGCAAGGAAAAGGTGGAACTCGATTTGGAAGGCCTCGAAAAACAAGAGGAAGAAAGCACTCCCCCATCCGGTGCCGCCGGTTCCCACCAGCTCGCAGGGGAAACCCGGACTCGGCCAACACGTACCACTGTCATCTTGATTACTGCTGTCATGTTGGCAGGAAGTGCTTTCACTCTCGGCTATCAGTACGGAAGGAGCCGAAATGGAAGAATAAGAGAGCCTCGAATCCCGGTCCCATCACCAGCCCCCCAGAGTCGATCCGAACCTCGACCCGTAGTTGACTCCCTTCCCTCTTATTCCCTGGAGCCTTTCTTTATCCCCCTCACGACAGAGGGGACGAAAACAGACCGCTTCCTCAAGCTCAAGGTGTGTCTTTCCTTCAAGGACGATGCTCCTCTGGAGGAGGTGAGCAGAAAGATTCTCACCATTCGGAGCAGGATAACCACGGCCCTGCTTGCAAAA